>CBDUKK010000289.1:0-3159 GCA_965367795.1 uncultured Gammaproteobacteria bacterium | reverse complement strand
CGACATCGTGGTCACTGCGACCATCAGATCTGTTTTGCCATCCACCAGTGTACTGGTCGGTGACGCCCCCTTATCTAACAACCGATTACTGACAGTTTCATGTTTGTTCAGCAGGGCATAGGACAACGCGCTGCGCTGTTTTTGGTCAGTCAGCCTGAAATCAGCACCCGCTGCCAGCAGCTTAGTTACAATATTGTCACTGCCCTGTTCGGCCGCGTACATCAATGGCGTCTTGCCATCTTTATCAGCCAGGTTAATGTTCGCCTTATTCTGAATGAGCACGCCGATGATCGTATCGTGACCCTGCAGCGCCGCACGTGTCAGCGGTGTATGGCCTTCATGGTCGAGCTGATTCGGATCTGCACCTTTGTTCAATAATGCGACAGTCACATCAAGTTGACCACGCCAGACCGCGATCATCAGCGGTTGCCAGTTTTTATATACGCCGCTGGTACTACTCGTGAGAATTGCCAGTTTCTGATCGACCGTCATACCTTCCTGTTGCTCTACCGGTAACCTGGCACCGTATTTCTTCAACTGGTTCACTGTCGCTTGATGCCTGTTTTTTGCTGCCAGCATGATCGCTGTTTCGCCATTGCGGTTCTTCGTATTTACCGGCGATTTAGCGGCAAGTAAAACTGACACGGTTGACTTGTGTCCTTTTGCCGCGGCCAGCATCAGTGCCGTATTTCCATTGGCATCTTTAAGGTTGAGTTTCGCGCCATGTTTGACCAGCTCACTGACCATCGATTTTTCGCCTGAGGACGCAGCGATGAATATTGGCCGATCCTTGTATTTATCAGCCGCGTTAACATCTGCTCCATACTTGATCAGCAGTTTGACCATAGCACTGTCTTTTTGTGTCACCGCATCCAGTAATACTGGTCGCTGATGCCTATCTCGTGTTTGCGCACTTACACCCTGTGCCAGCAATTTTTCAGCGACCTTGATATCGCCAGCATCGACAGCAAGCAATAGCGCTTCCTGCGGTGCCACTTCAGTATCGATCGATACAGTTTCATGCGTTCCAGACCGGAGCTTCTGCAAGCGTATTTCAGCGTTTTTATGCCCCTGCTTCGCTGCAGCACTGTACCAGTAAATCGCACTCTCCCTGTTGTTTTTCACTCCGGCACCCTCTTCATATAGAACCCCCAGGGAATATTGGGCTCGCTCATAGCCTTGCCTGGCAGATTTATCTAACCAGTATGCCGAGTTCTTAGGACTCTCCTTAACCCCCTGACCGTTTTTGTATAGTACCGCCAGCAGGTACTGTGCCTGCTGGTCGCCTTTTCTTGCCAACGGTTTGAGGATGGTTACTGCTCGCGCATAGTCCTGTGTACGTATCGCCAGTTTTGCAGTGTCCAGGGAAGCATCACCGAGGGCTGCTGCTTCTACAGTGAATGCCATCAGAACAGTCACACAAACTATCATTATAAATCGCTTCACCGGAATGTCCCTGAATTAAGCCGTGCCAAATTTAGTATCGACAGTGATGCCGATACTTTTCAAAAACGGTGTCGGCAGGATACCGCCTGCGCAGACGATGACCGCATCGTTATCGATGTACACCTCGTCATCACCCGATGCAATGACGACCTTTTTCGGCTCGATATGTTTTACCTCTGACTTCATCATTACCCTTAAACGACCTGCCTTTTCAGCGTCTGCAATTTTGTTGCGATTTTTTTCCTTGGCACGGGAAAAAGCTTCACTGCGGTAAGAGATTGCCACCGTCGTTCCTTCCACTTCTGAGATACTGACGGCAGCCTCAAGCGCACTATCACCGCCGCCGACGACAAGTACATGCTGGTTTCTATACTGCGCTGGATCGATCAGCCGATAGACTACCTTGCTATGCTCCTCACCGGGCACCCCCAGCTTGCGCGGTGTACCGCGTCGACCTATCGCCAGCAGGATCGCCCGTGTATGGTATTCGCCAGTGCCGGTCTTAACATGGAATGCCCTGCTCTGATCAGCGAGGACCTCTGCCTCAACACTCTCGACGCGTTCTCGATCGCTTATCTTCAATGCGGCTTTTTCTATAACACCCTGCCAGAATTCCATGAGGGCTTCTTTGGTTGTCTCCTTGAACTGCATCTTACCAACGATCGGCAATACGGCTGGCGCAGTCATAACGATCTTGCCTCGCGGGTAATGCGATACCGTACCACCGATCGAGTCCTGTTCCAGCGTGACGAAGTTGAGCTTTTTGTCTTTGGCGGCCAGCGAAGCTGCTATGCCTGCCGGTCCGGCACCAACAATAACGAGATCGATCACATCACCACTACTGCCGCCAACACCATCAAGCTTACAGATGGAATCAACGGCTTCCACACCCTGCCTGACCGCATTTCGGATAAGTCCCATACCGCCCAGTTCACCTGCAATGAATATACCCGGCACATTCGTCTGGAAATCCGGGTTAACCTGTGGAATATCGACACCGCGCTTTTCGGTACCGAATACAAGCTCGATAGCATCAAACGGACAGGCTGTCTTGCAGGCCCCATGACCGATACAGTGGGTCGGATTAACCAGATGCGCTTTACCATGAATCAGGCCCAATACATTTTTAGACCTTTCTGGACAGGCCTTGACACAGGTACCACAACCCAGACAGAGGGCATGATTAACCACCGGGTGTATCGATGCAGGCTCGGTCATACCTGAAGCAATGGCTTCATCATGAACACGCACGCTGTGCCGGTGTTTTTTTGACTGATGCCTCAAATAAACAAATAAAATCAATACGAGTGGCAGCCCGTAAAGCCACATCATGGGCGACATTGCAGAACCTCTATCGAATACCTTTCAGTACTTTTGAATAAAACATATCAATAAGCCATTGATTATATATGTGAAATTATAATAATGACGAAATCTCGACAAAAATCATTTTTTTAGAGATATTTCTCAAAAAATCGCTAAACTATTCCATATTCATTTATGGGATAATATTCCCAAATATTACAACTTAAGTATAATAGAGCATCGGTAAATAAATTGCTCGCAAAGAACTAAATTTCTCCAGATTTTTAAAAAAAGTAGCCACAGGTTCTACCCTTCACATTATGTTATTAAAAAACGCGGTATTAACTCCCTTACAGCTGGTCTATAAACATTTTTTATCCATCAGCATGCTCACTGCACTGTACTTCG
>CBDUKK010000288.1:0-3168 GCA_965367795.1 uncultured Gammaproteobacteria bacterium | reverse complement strand
TGGCCATTTCCTGCACCAGCTTGCACAGACGAGCATCCATCATGCCCTGGACCAGGGAGATATCAAATTTAATGATATCCACCGGCATACTGGTCAGGTAACGCAAGGAAGAGTAACCACTGCCAAAATCATCCAGTGCTATCTTAAAGCCAAGTTTTCTCAATATCGTCAAGCTGCGTGCTGCTGCACTGATCTGTGTGATCAATGATGTCTCAGTGACTTCGATCACGATATAGTAGCTCTGGGTGAAGTCGGTAAGCGGCATCAACCAGTCGACGACATGCTTGTGCGCGATAGACTCTGCTGACAGGTTGATCGAGATACCGCTGCCCTTCGGTATGAATCCATGTTCAAGGTCTTGCTGAACTTTTTCGATAATAGTGCGATCCATCTCGATTTCCATCTGTCGCATAGAGACGATCGGAAATATGTGTGATGGCGGAACCAGCTCACCTTCATGGCGGATACGAAGTAAAGCTTCATAATAGACTATGTCTCGTGTGCTGGTATTCACGATGGGCTGATAATGGAGCTCTATGCCTGTCCCCTGAGTCACTGCTTCGTAGACCGCATTGCTTATCCAGCTTGAGAAGACGGCCTCAGTGCCATCAGCCATTTCTTCACTGAATAGAACAGGACAGCTAACACCGGGACGTTTTGCCTGGTATACAGCAACATCTGCCTGCCACTGCAGACTATCGATCTTGTCCTGCTCATCTGCCTGGCAATGTGAAACCCCGCAGCTGATGCGGACCGTTTCCCTGATACCCATCGTGGTAAAGTCATATTCTCGAACCGCATCGATGCAACGCTGAGACAGTACCAGCTCATCTTCCGAAGTACTGCCGATGATGATCGCAGCAAATTCATCGCCTCCGATACGGTACAGCTTTTCAGGCTCCCTGAGTGTTTTCTGGATACAGGAACTGATCGCCCTGAGCACATCATCACCGACCTGGTGACCGTAGGAGTCATTGATGGCCTTGAACTGATTCACATCGAACAGGATCAGCCCTATGCCAACACGACGGCGGCGCAATAACTTTTTCGTATTATTCCATTCATTATCGAAGGCACGACGATTGAGCATCCCGGTAAGCGTGTCGTGATGCGCCAGTACCCATAACTCCTGATTTTTCTCATCGAGATCACCATGCGCCTTTTCCAGGTCAGCATGGTACTTGTTCAATGATGTTCTGACCTTCTCCAGCTCGGCGACCGGGAACAGGCGATTGCCACCAACAGTCAAGCTGCCCGGGTCCGTATGCAACAGCTTGTCGATATATTCTGAGATCTCGACCAGCGGTTTACCCAGCAGGTAGACCATCAGGAAATAAAAATTCAAACACAGGATGCCAACGATGGCCGCCAGCTGAATGACGGTGATTTTCATCACTTCCATCATCTTCTCGGCTTCAGGGCTGGAAGTAACTTTAAAACGCAGGAAAGATGGCGCCTCGCTTAACTCGATCATCTGTTTTTCAGTACTCGATATGACCAGGGTCGAAGTATCGATAAAACGGAATCGGTACTGACTGAGCAGGGTTTCGAGGAACGGTAAGCGTATTCCCAGGTAACCCTCGATAAGCCCATTGCCACCGGCCCGTGTAATCGGCAGATAAATGATGACACTGGCTGACTGCTCATTTATATCCAGTACGGGATCAAGAGAGCTGATATCGATACGGGCGGGAAACATGCTCTCAGAGAATGTTGCCAATACATTGCCATTTCGATCAAAAACTTCTGCTGCCTCTATGTAGTCAGGCAGGAAAACTGTATTTAACAGCCGGTATTTACGCCAGTAAGAATAATATGCGGGATTCCCTAGCTGCTGGAATAGCTCATCCCAGACAGAGACCTGCTTAGAGACCACACTGACAGAACTCACGAGATGCTGTATCGCTTGATGCAATTCCTCGTTTGCTGCCAGGCGGTCGTTTTCATGAATGGTTGATCGCGCATTTTCAAGGCTGCTATAGGCATATATGCCTATACCGGTAAAAAAGGTAGCGACGAAAAACAGGAATATCAGAGCATAACTGCTTATCGTAAGCGTAAAAAGCGGTGTCGCATCCTTAGTTGATTTGGTATCCATGTCGGTGATCTAAAAAACGTGTTTACTCATCATCTAATATATCTTCTACCTTCTCTAACAGGTCAAACTCATGTGATTGATCAAAGAAATGACTCGCACCGTCGATAACAATGACCCTGGCACGGGCCTTCTCTAAGGAACTAATCCAGTCTTTATCGATACGATTATCGGTACTGCCGATGATAATGTAATTTTCAGATGTTTCTGCATTGATGGTATTTAATATATCCTGATCCGACCAGTTGTAATAAGAAAGAAAGTTCTCAGCCGTACTGATATATTCTTTACAGAACGCCAGCGCAAAACTCGCCAGGCTGCTATCACCCTGCTCGATCATGTTTCGTGCTAATCGAGCATGCTCTTCTGTCTCTAAAGCAGCCGGCCTGCCGGGACCATAATGTGTCAGACTGATGAGTATGGTTTTTTTAACGACCGGGTGTGTCCCCGATGCCAGGTAGGCCGTTATATTTACGCTACCAGCACTATGCCCGATCAGGACGATATCTTCATGTCCATGCTGGCTAGCCCAGTTGACCCATTGCGCTATCTCCGCTGAATCGTTATGCAAAGAGTGCGTGTGAATCGATTCACATGGTAGTGCCTGGGCACGGTTAGAGATACCCAGGGACAAGGTCGGCGCCAGCACAGGAAAGCCACTGTCATGCAGAGCATTAAATAACCGGTCGACGGTAGAGAAGCTCCTGGTCTGTAAAAAGCCATGTATAAATATCAATACAGGTTTACCGGGCTCACCCGGTTTGTATTCCGCCGTGGCGATGACATTTTTCGATGTTTCCAATGAGACCGTTTCTGCATGTATCAGACCGGAACATAGAAACAGAGGCAAAATAAATAAAAAATATTTACCTTGAATTGACATATTTTTCATTTTGTAAGTGTCCTATTCCAACAACGAGCACTAGTGATCTTCAGTAATATTTTGAAATTTAGGCAGGAACATCCTTTTTAATTAGTAAACCTTCCTTTATTGATGCGATCTGAACTGAGTATAGACTCGTAACAAAAAAATGACCATGAATGTCATAAATATGACACAGAAAGAGAATAAT
>CBDUKK010000287.1:0-3171 GCA_965367795.1 uncultured Gammaproteobacteria bacterium | reverse complement strand
TTTTATAAAGATTAATTTCGAGCCATACGCCTAGTCCCGCCAGGTTTCTGTATTCCCCAGCACGTTTTATTGTCGAAATAATTTACAGTAATTGTGTTGCGTCAAAACGTATTGATTAGTTAGATGCAACATTTTCAGTAACTTAGTGAAACTGTTCTGATTTTATCGATCAATAAATGCTTTTAAAGTGCTCGTCGTGCCACCGGTGAGCGTCGATGATTTTTACATTTTCATTTTTCAGTAAGCCTGATTTTAAATAACTCTCTGACTTTTAATGGTTTTTTTTTATTGGCACCATGTATGCATATTTACATGTACGCATCTGAAGCATGAGTTATGCCGTGTTTCAGGGTAATGATGCCGCCAAATGTGAAAAAACTTCCGTCAGAGATTCCGCGTCTTCAATGCTCTGACAATAAATGCTACCAATATAACTGACTGCCTGGTCCTGGACACCGGGTCAGGCAGTAAACACCGCTGCGAACACCGTTGTGCCGCTTCCAGTTCAGCTAGTGCACCGGGGGGATTCTGTGTTTGTGGTACTACTATAGAGATCATGTTGAGCAGTTGTATATGTTTAAGTTGATGACAATAAGACCTGAATCGATGCCAGTCATTGGAAGTGTGCTCGCCTGTCTGTTCTGGTTCATCGATTCTGCAGTTGATACTTTTGTCTTTAAAGCCCACAGGTTGTACCTCGAAGACCTGCTGGCTCCGGATGCGGGCGAGCTCTGGATGCGGGTACAGGTCGTGTTGTTGCTGATGGCTTTTTCGTTATTCACCATGCTCATGCTGAGCCGGCATCAGCAGGTAAAAAATAAATTAAAAAAATATAAGCGTGAATTTGCGAATATCGTTGATCAGAGCACGGTGGATATGCAACTGACCAATACCCTGTTAAAAGAAGAGATCATGGAGCGGCAAAAGATCGAGGAGAAACTTATCCAGCTCGCTACCATCGATCCACTGACATCGATCCCCAACCGGAGGAAATTCGATGAAGTGCTCGAGTACGAGATGAACCGAGATACACGTTATAAAAATGAACTGTCACTGGTGTTCTGTGACCTCGACTATTTCAAGAAGATCAATGATCGGTATGGCCATAAGATCGGAGACGACGTTCTGAAGGCTTTCACGCGACTGGTTTCCGACAACATCAGGAAAACAGATGTGATCGCGCGATGGGGTGGAGAGGAATTTGCCTTGCTGCTGCCAGAGACCAGCATAATGATCGCTGCCAGTACTGCTGAAAAATTACGCGAAGAAACCGAGCGATTCGATTTCCCTCATGTGGGCCATATCACCGCCAGTTTTGGTGTCACCCAGTATATCGAGGGTGATACCGAGGCCAGTCTGATCAACCGCGCCGATGACGCCTTATATAAGGCGAAGAAAAATGGACGCAACAGGGTCGAGATGCTGCCGCCTGTAAGCAGCATAAAACTTGTCAGCTCTGAAAAGAGGTTAGAAGAGAAGGTCTGAAAAGGTGTTGAGCTGAACACTATCAGTGCGTCTTACTGAGTGAGCTTCGTGCATCAGCGGGCAGCTCGTAACCGGCTTTTTGCATTGCATCCAGGATCATCTCGACCATCTGTGCAATTTCGTAGCGATCGGAGTTCAGGATCAGGTCGTAACTGGCGTTGTCATTTATATCTGCGTGGTACAACATCTTTATATATTCGGCACGTTCCTGGTTTACTTCGCGTACTCTCCTGGTGCTTTCTTCCAATGTTATCTGTTCACGTTCGGCTATGCGTCTCGCGCATTGTGCTTCGCTGCCGGAGATGCGTACGCGGAAAGCTTTTGCTTCCCCGAGGATATGGTTGGCGCCCCGACCAACGATGACGCCACCATTGCGCGATATCGATAACACCGTTTTCACCAGGTGGTGGTAATAGTCTTCATACGAAAAAGTATCTTCATGCTGCAGGTGCTGCCACCAGTGATCCTTGATATTACTGACGTGCTCATCGAGAGCGCTCACCAGTTCTTCGTCAACGTGTGCCCGACGTGCGACTTCCTGCAGGATAGAGCGGTCGCAGCAGCGTACCTCTAGCGTGTCGGCAAGCAGTTGTGCGACGTCTTTTCCCATTGAGCCAAAGTCTCGGGATACCGTGACCACGTAGACCTCGGTCTTTTGCCGAACTTTTTGTTTTTGTTCAGCCGCGCGTTGTTGCATCTTCATCACTTCCGTCGCGATTATGGCTTCGATAAGGCGTTCAGCATTACATCTCATTTGTCGGTATTCTCTTTATTAAAATTGAAGAAAGTAACTGCCAGGTTCACTATGGCAGGTTACAGACTCTATAGACTCTCTGCGCCGACAGCAAATGGTTGTGCTCGGCTGGAAACTTAACTGACGGTTACTTGCTTTATGACATGACATTTAATTTCGCCATGTAATAGGATTGCTAAGTTTATCTGGTAATAGTGCATTCAACTACCGGCTAACAGGCGATATTAAAAAGTAACTATCCTGATCCTGTTTATATTTTATGTTTGAATCTATCATCCTGACTGCTTTTATCATCGGTCTTATCAGCGCAGTGTCATTGCCTATGGGGGCGGTGACCACTTTCTTCTGGAGCCCGTCTGACCGTGTTATCGCTATCCTGATGGCGTTTGGCGGCGGTGCGTTATTAGCTGCTCTGACCATCGATCTGGTTGCCTCTGCAGTAGACAAGGGCCATTTTCATGCACTCGCTATCGGCGCTATCATCGGCGGCCTGCTGTTTGTCGGCCTGAATCGTATCGTTAATGACTACGGTGGTTTCTTACGTAAGGCATCCACCACCGTTTATTATCTACGGCGTAAACAGCACGAATGGTTGAAACACATCGCTAAACATCTGAAGAGAGTTGATCTTTTCCAGGTCCTGAAGAACCCTGACTTGAGGATACTGGCTTCCTCGATCCATAGCATCGATGTCAAAAAGGGCAGCTGGATATATCAATGTGGTGACCCCTCCGATAATCTGTACATAATCATGAGTGGCCATGTGGACCTGATCAATCCACGTGATAGCTCTCAGCCACCGGAGCATCTGAAAAAGTATGATGTGTTTGGCTGGCGCGCACTTATCACCGGGTCGCCTTACAGTTATTCGGCCTACGCAAGCATCAATGCTACGCTTCTGGTGTTGCCCAGGCATGCTTTTGAGATATTAA
>CBDUKK010000286.1:0-3188 GCA_965367795.1 uncultured Gammaproteobacteria bacterium | reverse complement strand
GCATAGTTATCAAATCTGAAACTGTACAGCGGTCGATTTTCCTTTGCGCCATGGAAAGTCCTTACCTGCGCTTCCAGCGTCCAGCTTTCTCCCAGGCGGCGCGAGGCTTCGATAAAGCTGCCGATAGACTGGGTGTCGGCATCAGTGGTCAGGCCTGCGAGTATCTCGGTAGACTGTATGTCATTGAATACAAAACGCAAGGCGGTGGCAAAGTCGTTATCAAATATGGTGTTTTCATAGATTCGTTTATCGCTGAAATGGTATTCGACGACGAAACCCAGGTCCATAGTACTGTCAGCAATGCCGACCAGGGTGTATTCAAAACCAGCGACGGCCTGAACGCTATTGATGCCCTTTTTGACCCCGCTACGGGCTTCGGTATTGATTGCTTCAAGCTTCCAGGTCCAGTCACCGAAAAATGCCTGGCTGGTGATGCCTAACTGATTGATCAGTGAATAGACAGGAACAACGATGGTTTCTCCATCAGCACTGATACCGACCGGACTAAAGTCGGTCGGTTCACGAGTCGTGCCGCTGAAAAATGACAGGCCGAATTCCCACTCGTCGATATAATGTGAGTAACGTGCTGCCAGGTCGATATGATCATTGCCGCTGCTGAAATCATAGATAGCATCCTGCTCGGTATCTATGACGACATTGGGGCGAGGGCGGCCTTCTTCTCCGGGAAAAGTGCGTTCCCGGAATCCGGGCAGGACAAAGAGGTCGATGGTTCCCCAGTCGTGTTCGGTACTCGCTTTGATCATCGGCTGACCGAGCTTGTCTTCACCATCAAGGTTTTCGACCAGGTCTGTCTGGTTGACGATATCGACCAGGTGCTGTGTTTCGGTGACGCCCCAGAAAACCTTGCTGATACCGGCGAGCAGCTCCCAGTTATCATAGACACCTGTCCATGACAGCTCACGGATGTCGCCATGCGTTCGCTGCTCATCATATTGATCGACGCGGTAGAACAGTTTGGCATTGAAGCTCTGTGTGCCGTGGTCCCACTGGTGAGTATACTCGGGCTCGGTGACAGCGGAGAGGTAGCTGTTGTGCTGCACCGGGCTTAGCGGGTCTTCAAAAAAAACACGAGCCTGGCCGCCGATATAGCCTGAGAATTCACCGCTGTGTACACTACCAGGAAATGCAGTAATGAGTAATGTCATTGCCAGGCACCAGGCAATCTCTCTAAACGGTGCCTTCTTGTGCTGGAGTTTGCCGCACTTTTCTCGCAATGACGGTGTTGTTTTACGCATTTCCATTACGCACTATCTACCTGGCGCGCTTGAGGCTGTTGCGACTGAAATCGTTATCAGTTAAGCCGGTTTTAAAATTATAGTCTTGCCATTTCAACAGGGTGCTTTTACCGGTCTGGTGGTTTTCCATCAGCATCTCGTTCGGACGCCAGTACAGGCCGAGGTACTGTTTGTAGCCACTGTTTATCAGGGTCTTTAACAGGTCATTCTTCCTGTCATAAAATTCGATCTTTTCTGCGACATAGCGGTCTTTGTTGATCCAGGCGACCTGCCGAGTGTAACCAGAGTGTTCATAAGCGGGATAGCGTTCCATGACGAAGGTGTCGACGCCATCGGGAAATTCAGCTGTTTTAATTTTTTCCTCACGAATATATTTGTAGCTATATTTTTCGACTTCCTGGGAAGCCAGATCTTCGTAGGCGAATTCGCTGCCCATGAACGGACCCGATTTGTTTTTCGAGTTGATGCGTTTCACGCGTTTTAATGCGGGCAGGTATAGCCACTGCTCATCAGGTTTTATCGCATGTGAAAAAGTGAGAAAAGCGGTGCCTTTTACATCTGCCGGTTTATCAAATATCGACATCGATTTATCGCCATCACCGATCACCTCAAGCGTCTTCAAACGGATGGTACGCGTACTGACATCTCCCTGTTTGTTGCGTAGCTCCATCACCATGTTCGAGGTGAAGTCTTCAAACCCGGTATCTCTTTTATCGGCTTCTACGGCGATCGCCATGCCTTTTTGCTCTGGCGTTTCTGCATGAGCCAGTAATGGCGTTAACAGTAACGAGCTTAAAAATATAAGACGGCTTAATAACATATGGTTCATAGTTTTTCTCCTTTATTACTGCTTGAAAACTTCATCAGCAGTGCTGGTAATAGTGTCAGGTCGATAATGAGTGCGAGCATGATGACTACACTGGTCAACAGGCCCATGCTTGAGTTCAGGTAAAAATGAGACTGCGCCAGTATCATGAAACCGGCGACAAGTACCAGGGATGTGACAAGCAGCGCGAGGCCAACATTATTGAATGCATAACGTACCGCATCTTCCGCATTCAGGCCTTTCTCGCGGCGTGCTCTGAGGTATTTACTGAGGAAATGTACGGTATCGTCAACCACGATACCCAGTGTCATACCGGTGACGATGGATAAACCGATACCGACTTCGGCGACGGTCATGCCCCAGAGACCAAAGGCTGCCAGTGCCGGCGTCAGGTTAGGCAACAAACTGATGAAGCCGTATTTGAGCGAGCCCAGGAAAAATATCAAGACGGCAGATATCAGCACGAGTGCGAGACTGGTTCCTGTGAGCATACTGTTGATGTTACGTTTACCCAGGTGCGCAAACATGATGGTAGGGCTGCCGTTATAAGGTTTGATCGAGGGCATGTTTTCATGCAACCACTGTATGGCGGCATCATCGAATGCGATCACTTCATTCGAAGACAGTGTTTTCAATGTTACGGAAATCTTGGTCGCAGACTTGTCGACATCGATCTGGTTGTTTAGATCGAGCCCATATGGCAGTGACATCTCATAAAGCAGCAGGTATTGCGCGGCAAGGTTACGTTCTTCCGGCAGGCGCTGCCAGGCCGGATCATCACCATGCATGTTTTTATTCAGGCGTTTGAAGGTGTCTGAAATGGTCTGAACATGGATGACTTCCGGTTGTGACCGCAGGTACTGCGAAAACTTTGCCACATTGGAGAGATATTCCGGTTCGCTGATGCCACCGGACTCCTCGGTACCGAGAGCGTAATCGATGTAATACACACCGGTCAGATTTTTTGCTGAGTAGTCTGAGTCACGACGAAACTCGATGGTCTCATCAAAATAATTAACGAACTGGTCGTTCAGCTCATTCAGCGGAACCATCGTTGCCAGAAACACGATGATGATGGCGTTACCGTAGAGCAATGGTTTCTGTTT
>CBDUKK010000285.1:0-3190 GCA_965367795.1 uncultured Gammaproteobacteria bacterium | reverse complement strand
AAACTAGAGGAAAAATAGATGAGCACAGCTGAAGAACGCGTTCGTAAAATTGTCATAGAGCAATTAGGTGCAACTGAAGAACAAGCAACAAATGATGCTTCTTTTGTTGATGACTTAGGTGCAGACTCACTTGATACAGTAGAGCTGGTAATGGCTCTCGAAGAAGAGTTTGAGTGTGAGATTCCTGATGAGGAAGCTGAAAAAATCACCACGATTCAGCAGGCAATCGATTACGTAAACGCACACTCAAGCTAAACTGCTTTCAATCGTAAGCAGTACGTCCGTATTGCTGACGTTTGGTTAAAATCAAAAATCATCGCCTGTTGACGCTAGCGTTAATGAGCATGATTTTTTGTAACGTTCAAAGAGGCTAAATTTGTCAAATCGTCGCGTTGTTGTTACTGGTCTTGGAATCGTCTCACCGGTTGGTAATAATTTAAAACAATCATGGGACAATATCATCGCTGGCAATAGCGGTGTGATCTCGATTGATAAATTTGACACCAGCGATTTCTCGGTAAAGATTGCAGCCACGGTCAAAGACTTTGACGCAAGTGATGTATTACCGCTGAAAGAACAAAAAAAAATGGATACCTTTATCCATTACGGTCTGGTCGCTGCTGATGAGGCCTTGAAAGACTCAGGTCTGGAGATTACCGAGGATAATGCCGAGAGAATCGGTGTCGCTATCGGTTCTGGCATCGGTGGCTTGCCGATGATCGAAGCCAGCAACGAAAAACTCAACAGTGGCGGGCCGCGTAAGATATCGCCATTCTTCGTTCCCGGATCGATCATCAACATGATCTCCGGCAACTTCTCCATACGTTATGGTGCAAAAGGCCCGAATATCGCAATCGTTACTGCCTGTTCAACGGGCACTCACAGTATCGGTGAATCAGCCAGGATCATCGCCTACGGTGATGCTGACGTGATGTTCGCTGGCGGTGCTGAAATGGCATCATCACCACTGGGTATCGCTGGTTTTGCTGCAGCCAGGGCATTGTCCACGCGTAATGATGACCCGGCAGCTGCGAGTCGCCCATGGGATAAAGACCGTGACGGTTTCGTACTCGGCGATGGTGCCGGGGTACTCGTACTGGAAGAGTATGAACACGCCAAAGCGCGCGGTGCAACGATCTACTGCGAAGTGGCCGGTTTCGGTTACAACAGTGATGCCTATCACATGACCATGCCGGTAAAGGATGGCAGTGGTGCAGGTAAGTGCATGAAACTGGCGATGAAGGATGCCGGTATCAATGCTGAGACCATCGATTATGTCAATGCCCATGGCACTTCGACGCCTGCTGGTGACGTCGCTGAGACAAACGCGGTCAAGAGAGCACTCGGTGATCACGCCTGTAAGGTCGCAGTCAGTTCTACCAAATCCATGACCGGTCACCTCCTGGGTGCCGCTGGCGGTATCGAGGCAGTGTTCTCAGTGATGGCCATCAAAGACCAGGTGGCTCCGCCCACGATCAATCTAGAGACGCCTGGTGAAGGCTGTGATCTCGATTATGTACCAAACACTGCCCGTGATATGAAGATCGATTACGCTTTATCAAACTCGTTTGGATTCGGTGGCACCAACGGGACCCTGATCTTCAAAAAATTAAACTGAAATATTTCAGATTAGCCGAGACTTTCCGTGTCATTTAAAACGCGGCTATTAACAACGCGCCTGGATGAGAGCCAGCATGAAGCTCAGAATACCGGCCGGTATTTACAAATTCCTGACCTGCTGCGTTTTCATCAGCTGGACGCTCAACGTTATCCCTACCTGTTGAAAAGCAGTGCCGCCCGAGAGAATAATACACAGTACGATATATTGATCGCCTGTCCGCAGTACCAGCTGACCCTGGATGCCGATAACTCGCTGCATTGTTCAGACAGCGATGTGGAGCTGTCTGCCAGTTTCCTGGATACCCTGGAAGTCCTGTTTCAAAAAGAACAGAACACAGAAAAAGGAAATGACAGTAACGATGCTCCACCGTTTACCGGCGGCTGGTTCGTCTACCTGTCTTACGAGATGGCAGGAGAGATCGAACCCTGCCTGTCGATGCCTCGATTACCCGATTCGCAGCCGCTGGCTGTCGCTACACGCTGTCCTGCTGCCATCGTTATCGATAAGCAGAGTAATCAGTGTTATGCCATCGCTGAGAATGCATACGCTTATCTGCTGGATGAGATAGAACAAGATTTTTTTGCGATACAGAGCAGTCAGCAAGTCCCTGCCTCAGATACGAGTATCGAGCTTGAGTCATTGCTGGAATCAGACCCCGAGCCTTACCTCGAGCAGGTGGAAAAGATAAAGCGCTACATCGTCGATGGAGATATCTTTCAGGCCAATCTATCCCGGCAGTGGAGCGCAGTCCTGAAACACGATGTCACCGACGCCGTTTTGTTCGATGCCTTATCGAGGATGAATCCGTCATCTTTCGCGGCACTGGCATGCTTCGACAACATGACGGTTATCAGCTCATCACCCGAACGCCTGGTATCACTCAGGGATGGTATCGTCGAGACCCGACCGATAGCCGGTACCCGTCCGAGGGATATGGATCAGCGCAGTGACGAGGCCCTGGCCGAAGAACTGCTGTCACATCCAAAAGAACAGGCGGAACATATCATGCTGATCGACCTGGAGCGAAACGACCTCGGCAGGGTCTGCCAGCCGGGTACCATCGAGGTCAACGAGTTGATGGCCCTCGAGAGCTGGCAGCATGTGCATCACATCGTTTCAAACGTGCGTGGTCAATTAGCCGATGGGCGATCGCCCATCGATGTGTTGCGGGCCGTCTTCCCCGGAGGCACCATTACCGGCTGTCCAAAAGTCCGCTGTATCGAGATACTGGCCGAACTGGAGCAGCAGGCGAGAGGGGCTTACACGGGTTCCCTGGGGTATATAAACAGAGATGGCAGTATGGACTTTAATATCCTGATAAGGACCATGGTACGTGATAAGACAAGTAACGAGATCACCTTCCGTGCCGGAGGTGGTATCGTGAGTGACTCTGTGGCATCAAATGAACTCGAAGAAACCCGTGCCAAAGCAAAAGGCTTACTCAAGATATTTAACCAGGATGGTGGATGAGATGCCCTGTAACTGCATGATCAACGGCATTGCTGCCGATCACCTGATGATCAACGACCGTTCGATACATTATGGCGATGGCCTGTTCGAGACCATACT
>CBDUKK010000284.1:0-3212 GCA_965367795.1 uncultured Gammaproteobacteria bacterium | reverse complement strand
GTGCGCGTATTATTATCAAGCGTGGTAAATGGAGCAGCAATATTTTTTGAAGCATTGGCGTACTTGATATGTAATGTCGCCGCTTTCATTACTTCCATTAATGCATTCATACGGTTGCGGTAGCTATCGATACCATTATTATGGTCGTCCCAGCCACCCAGGCCGCCTCCGACTGCTATATAAAGCGAGCTTGGGTTCACCAATGCTAACGTTACTGCTGCGCGCACCCTTGAGGTGTACTGATTATTAGGGTAAACGATCGCATCACCCGGAGCAAGACCCAATGAAGCAGCATCATCTGCAGCATCTGGATCCGCCGGATCGATAATTGGCAGAGGTAGATTATCTGCAGCCTGAATACCATTAATCTTACTTTCGAGGAACTCTCTTAGATCAAAACTGTTTGCTGTACCTGAATATCTTGCATCGTATTCCGCTGTACGCATGGCTGCTGCCAACGCTTCGATATCTAAATCACTCGATGGTACGCTTCCCCTGGAATAAGGATTTTGAAAGTTCTGATCCAGGGTAAGGCCACGCATCAATAATGGAACCTGAAAATCCGGGTCCTGCTGGTAGGCACGTGTATCACCCTCGAAAGAAACAAAAGGTAACAACAGGTCATTCACGATGTCACCAAACATAGTACCGTCAGCTAGTTGTGTATTATTTTCATACTGTAAGCGATGTTGAAATAATGTTGCCGCTATCCGTGTACCTACACCCGGACTGCCTTCGATATCCAGAGAACCTTTAAAACTCTGCAACAGGCTTTCACGATGAGAACGAGTCCCGTCGAGCTCTTTGAACAGTGTACGGTAAACTGACATATGGCCTTTATCCAGCATATACTGCATTGCACGGCCGCCGGCACCATTGTCATCCAGGTGTGAATTATTATTATTCGGTGTTCCACGCCAGAAGCCATTTTTTGTGATAAATCCATTGTCAGCATTACCGGTATCATCAAACGTTAAGATCCGGCTACCGAAAGCATCCGCGTATGAGTTTTGCGAGTTGGCATCAATACCGTCAGGGCCGCTCATATTTGTCAGATTGCCGGAAAGCTCAGACGGACCGCCATATAGAAAGACATTGATGACCTGTGGCATGACGGTCGGCGCAACAACAGTTGCACCAGAGTAATTAACTGCTGCACTCGCCGTCTTATACATCGCCAACGGATTAAGTGATGATGGTAAAAGTGCAGAACCACCTAGAGCAGCAACACTTTTTAGAAAGTTTCTTTTATTCATAGTGTTTTCCTTATATATCTCGTCTTTTAATTGATTGCCTTGAAGTAATAGAACTCTGGCAACCGAGAAATATAGTCAAAGGTTATTTGTGCAATATTGTTATGACGGTTATCACTGGTACTAGGCCTGATAACCTGGTTACCGTCGATATCTGTTTCCAGTAAAGACAGTCCATCGAATATAGTGATTAAACCGGCTAACTCATCAGCACTTGCTTTACGTTGCATGGTATTCAAAAACAGGAAGTGGATATAATCGTTCAGACTCAGCTGTGAGACAACATCACGCAGGTCATCATCGTCATTACCCATACCGTTATATAAAAGCCCGGGAATGTCCGTCTGGCTTCCTTCATAATGCCTGGTATCTACTAATAACTCTTCACGAACACCTTTGTGGTAGTTTGCAAAACTCAACGCATCCAGCGGTACATCAGGCAGACGACCAATCTTTAAAGACATCGTATGCCAGCCCTTGTTACCCAGATACAGAACATTGCCTCTGTTAGGAGGATTGGTGGAACCTGAAGCCATATTTTCAAAGATAGCCTTGCCAGCCGAATCTGATGAGTCAGCTGCAGGATCCCACTTGAGTGCATCCAGCAGTGGCATCAGACTCTCTTCAAAAGATCTCGGTCTCTCTGTATTTAACAGGTACTCTTTTGAAAACAACATAGCGGTGAAAATATCTTCATAGCTCTCAGCACCACTGCTTACGATAGAGTTGATAATATTGACTCTGTCTTCACGTGAGCGTCCCGCAAATATATAATTCGTCAGCACTTCTACGGCACGCGGCATGATCAACGGATGCCCGGAGATAACGTCATATAAATCTTCGCATGTGGTTATGAAATATGCATCAAGGATCAGTTGCGGTTCCGTATTCGGTATATTAGTGGTACCGATGACATAGCCGGAATCTTCATCTGTGAGATAAAAATCTTTACAGGCGATACCACCTTTCACTGAATCTTCTTCTGTCTCAAACAGACCAAGATAGAGTTCATAGGCTTCCAGTGCATGATTTTCCGAAGATCGTGAAACACGCCACCTGGCTAATGAAGGCAGGTTAGACCGTACCATCTGCCTTACCGAGTTACCTGCACGGATATTTGTCGTCAAAAAACGAAACATATTCTGTGCATCGACCGTATCCGTACTCTCCATCTCGACGGCTGGTGAATACATGATGGTATTACTCAGGAAATATGCCATCCATTGCACATATAGATCACGGCTGATCGGGTATTCTTTTATGCGCGCCAGTGGCAGCTGCATGGCCTTTTCGTTCTCATTCGCATCGGAGTCCTCATCAAAAGAGTACTTTGCCTCATCTTCGACAGGATTACCTTCTTCATCGAGACCTTCGATCAGGGAATCGGCGGCATTGAGCTGATCTACAGTCAACGTTGTTTCGAGTGCTTTTTTAGTGTCAACCAGGAATGTACTGCTTTTAGGTGACAGGCTGCTTGTACCTGCTTCCAGGTCAAAGAAATCTTCCGCTGAGATACCGCGCAACAATGTCCCATATAACTTACTGGCGACCTGGTACTGCTGTTCTGGAGGAAGTGAATTAAATTCAGCCTGACTGAGAGGCGCGGCGTAACCTGAGGCATTGAAACCAGCACTGGACTCAGGCTGCCCGGGGTCACATGCAGCGACGCCAAGTAGTGTTGCCAGGCAGAGTAATTTAACAGCTGGTTTTACGGCATTGTTAATAGTTTTCATAGTTTTACTCATCTACTATACATCCTGCATATAAATAGCTAGAGAACATCTATTAAAAGATGTAGAAATTTTCAATTTGGAATTCTTTTACAACCGCGAGAACCGCGGCTGACATTTATGAACGACAAATGTGATTTGCCGTTAGAAAGTAATAATACACCAAATCTGAAAAAAACTGTCGGATTATCGACAAAATATTCAAACAAATTGATGAACGGTCATTCTT
>CBDUKK010000283.1:0-3226 GCA_965367795.1 uncultured Gammaproteobacteria bacterium | reverse complement strand
GCTTTCTGTAAGACCCATCGGATTGAGTCATCATCGTCGATGATCCAGACGTGATTCTGTACAGTCATGTATCTGCTCCAGTTTTAATATTAATGGGTAATAGAATCGTAAAAATAGTTTTATCTGGTCGACTGGTAAATTCGATTAAACCGTTATGCTGCTGTACCAGTGATTGCGCTATCGATAATCCGAGGCCGGTGCCTTCGGCGTGGCCGGTGATCATGGGCATAAATATTTTTTCCTGTAGTTCTTCAGGCACGCCGCTACCGTTGTCTTCTATTTCTATCTTTGCGACCAGTGCATGGGTCTGAGATCCAATCGTACAATTGCGCTGTGCTCGTGTCCGGTAGATGATCTTGCCATCTGTACTGCCATCAACGTTAGAGGTGATGGCTTTAACAGCGTTTCGCGTTATATTTAATATCACCTGAACCATCATCGACTCATCGGCGTGTAGCTCAGGAATGCTTGGGTCGTAATCAGCGGCAATTGATGTCTGGTCATTCTCAGCCAGAACAAGTTTGCGGACATGCTCAAGGATCTTATGAATATTGGTATCGCTTTTCGTGGGTATGTCCTTGGGGCCTACCAGCCGGTCGAGCAGGTTTTTTAGGCGGTCAGCCTCATTGATGATGATCTGGGTGTACTGCTTGTTGTTTTCATCGCTGAGCTCTCTCTCGAGTAGCTGTGCAGCGCCTCGGATACCGCCAAGAGGGTTTTTTATCTCATGGGCTAATCCGCGTAACAGGGATTTGCTGGCTTCATACTGACTCAGGATGCTATCTTCATGGGAGTGTTTATGCTGTGCCTGTATGCGGATGAACTCGAGTAATAAAAATTTACCCTCGGACATATACTCTATCGGGGAAACTGAATAGTCGACGTCGATAGTCTTCTGATTGTGTATCCGTAGTTGACTTTCATACACCGTGTAGGGGTGGTTAGATATTATAGATCGTTCCAGACGGTCGAAAAATTCGTGTTCTTCGATGACCAGCTCACGTATATTTTTTCCGATCGCACGGTTGTTACTGACGTGAAAAAGCATTTCGGCTGCAGGGTTGATGCAGGCTATTTCCAGCTCCTTACCAATGACAACGACGGCTGAGTGCAGACTGTCGATGATTGTTTGCGGCGACTTATATTCAGTAGAAACCATAATGTATGTGATGCAATAACCGAACCAGTTTTTATAAAAGACGAAAAATAATTCTTATACTTGTTTTTCAATGTGTTACGGCCGAGTCAAGGCGTGAAGCTGAAAAAATAAATAACAGCAGGCATTCTAGCGCACCAATATGGTGCGCACCAGTGATTCTGTAAAAATTGTTGCTTTTAAAGCCTGCTGGTTAGAGGGGCTGTCTTTTTATGACAGCGTGCTTGATGTGAACGGTAACAGGTTTGGTCCGTTTGATGATCTTGCCTTTCTTGTTGCGGATCTGCGCCTGCAGTGTGTGCTGACCTCGGTCAGAGCGGCCTATCTGCAATAACAGGGTCTGGCTATTTTTAACGATCGGTTTGCCATCCATCAGTAGCCAGATCGTGTGACCTTCAGCGGTATTAAGGGCCGGCGTCAGTTTGAGAGAGATCATCAGGTCCGGCTCGTTCCATATTGTCTGGTCGTTTACGGGCGCGCTGATACTGAAACTTGTGTATTTTGTTTCTGCTGTTTTTTCTTCTTCAACCACTTCTTCTTTAGGCGGTACTTTTGGGGCATCGACGATGGTTATGGCTGGCGGTGTAAACTGCTCTGAATTCTCAAATGGTTTATCAGAATAGATGACGTTACCTTCTTCATCCAGTCCTTTGTACAGGCCGGCGTTGATAGCCGATGAGTATAAAATAGCCGTAACCAGGAAATATTTCAGCAGGGGAGTTTTCATACCATCAAGCATAGCTTTCAATTGCTAACACTGCAATAAAAAAGCCCCGCTATGCGGGGCTTTTGCTGTCAGGCATATTCCCCGCAGATGCAGGGTATGGATGACTTATACGCTATAGTACATATCGAACTCACAAGGATGTACCGCTGCGCGGTAACGCTGAACTTCTTCTTGTTTGAGTGCGATGAAGCCGTCTATCATATCATCGTCGAACACGCCGCCTTCCGTTAAGAATGCGCGATCAGCATCCAGTGCTTTCAGTGCTTCATCGAATGAGAATGCAACCTGAGGGATTTTAGCCTCTTCTTCAGGAGGCAGGTCATACAGGTCTTTATCTGCAGCAGCACCTGGGTCTATCTTGTTCTTGATGCCGTCCAGACCAGCCATCAGCATGGCAGCAAAGCACAGGTATGGGTTTGCAGTGTTATCACCAAAGCGAACCTCGATACGACGGGCTTTAGGGCTGGAGACGTGCGGGATACGGATAGATGCGGAGCGGTTACGTGCTGAGTAAGCCAGCATAACAGGTGCTTCAAAACCAGGTACCAGGCGTTTGTAGCTGTTGGTCGAAGCATTCGCAAATGCATTCAGCGCTTTAGCATGTTTGATGATACCACCGATGTAGTAGAGCGCTGTCTGAGACAGGCCACCGTACAGGTCGCCAGAAAAAGTGTTTTCGCCGTCTTTGAAGATAGACTGGTGAACGTGCATGCCGTTACCGTTGTCACCGACCATAGGCTTGGGCATGAAAGTCGCGGTCTTGCCATAAGCGTGTGCAACATTGTGTACGACATATTTGTAGATCTGGACTTCGTCAGCTTTACGAACCATGGTGTTGAATACTGCGCCGATCTCACACTGGCCGGCAGTACCTACTTCGTGGTGATGTACTTCAGTCTCACAACCCATATCTTCCATCACCAGGCACATAGACGAGCGTAGGTCCTGTAATGAGTCGATAGGTGGTACCGGGAAATAACCGCCTTTAACTCCCGGACGGTGGCCCATGTTGTTGCCATCGTAATCTTTACCCGTGTTCCAGGCCGCTTCTTCAGATTCGATCTTGTAGAATACGCCGCCCATCTCATCGCCCCATTGAACGCCGTCAAAGACGAAAAATTCGTTTTCAGGACCAAAGTAAGCAGTATCTCCGATACCGGTAGAGTTCAGGTAAGCTTCAGCGCGTTTAGCGATAGAGCGGGGGTCACGGTTGTAACCGGTCATGTCGGTTGGTTCGATGATGTCACAGCGGATGTTCATGGTAACTTCTTCACAGAACGGATCGATAACCTGTGAATCGCAGTCAGGCATCAGGATCATGTCAGAGGCGTTGATGCCTTTCC
>CBDUKK010000282.1:0-3257 GCA_965367795.1 uncultured Gammaproteobacteria bacterium | reverse complement strand
ATCGTGGTAACCAGGGGCCACCTGATCTCGACGAAGTCTTCAAAAACCTGCAGAAGAAATTTGGCAGCCTGTTCGGCGGTAAAGGCGGGCGTTCCAGTGGCGGTGGTAGCGGTCTTGCTGGCGGCGGTTTTGGTATCGGAATAGTCATCGCCATACTGCTGGTTTTCTGGATGGCGACCGGCTTCTATAAAGTCGAAGAAGCCGAGCGTGGTGTCGTCTTCCGTTTTGGCAAGCATGTCGAGACAACGCAAAGAGGTCTGCACTGGCACCTGCCGGTACCGATCGAACGTGTTGAAAAGGTGGATGTGACCAAGGTTTTCACTATCCCATTGAATTCGACCATGCTGACCCAGGATGAAAACATCGTAGATATCCTGGGTACCGTGCAATACCAGATCGATAATGCTGAAAAGTACCTGTTCAACGTCAGAGGTCCTGAGCTATCACTGGCTCAAGTCACAGAGAGTGCCTTACGTGAAAGTATCGGCGGCAGCAAGATGGATTATGTCATCACCGAGGGTCGTGGTGAAATCGCGATACAGGTCAGAGGCATCATCCAGGAGATCGTCAATAATTACGAGACAGGTCTTAACATTTTCAAAGTGAACATCCAGAGTGCTAAACCGCCGGAGGCAGTAAAAGATGCTTTCGACGATGTAACCCAGGCACGTGAAGATGAAGAGCGTTTCAAAAATGAAGCCGAAGCTTATCGTAACGAAGTGCTACCAAAAGCGCGTGGTGCAGCAGCACGCATGCGTGAAGAGGCCGAAGCGTACAGGAATGAGGTCATCGCAAGGGCAGAAGGTGAGGCCGAGCGCTTTGAACAGTTGTTAAAAGAATACAAAAAAGCACCACAGATCACACGTGATCGTCTGTACCTGGACATGATGGAATCAGTGCTGAGCAATAGTTCCAAAGTGATGGTCGATGTTGAAGGTGGTAATAATCTGCTCTACCTGCCACTGGATAAGTTGATGGACCGTCAGAGTACGGGGAAAACGCAAGTTGAGCAGGATGCGGCTGATATAATGGAAGGTATCCAGCAGCGTGCAGCGACAAAGAATAATAACCAGAGAGCCAGAATAGAAAGTCTGCGCTCAAGAGGTACACGATAATGTTAGTTAACAGTTTAAAAATTATTGTGCCCGTTTTTGCCTTTCTGGCATGGTCAGCATTGTTTACCGTTGATGAGCGCCAGGAAGCAATTCTGTTCCAGTTCGGTGAGATCATCGAAGCTGATTACGAACCGGGTCTGCATCTCAAAATCCCATTCATAAATAATGTCAGAAAGTTCGATAACAGGATCCTGACCATCGACCAGAAACCTGAGCGTTTTCTTACCCAGGAGAAAAAAGACCTGATCGTTGACTCTTATGTTAAGTGGCGTATTAAAGATGTGGTCCAGTATTTCAAAACTACGCAGGGTGACGAACTGACTGCCGGACGTCTGCTCTACGAAAATATCAATAACGGTCTTCGCGATGAATTTGGTAAACGCACTATCCAGGAGATCATCTCGGGTGACCGTACCCAGATCATGGAACTGATGACTGAGCAGGCGTCAAAGCGTGCGCAATCACTCGGTCTCGAGGTAATCGATGTCCGCGTCAAGAAAGTCGATTACCCGGAGCGTGTTAGCAACTCAGTCTATCAACGTATGCGTGCTGAACGCGAACGTGAAGCAACTGATTTCCGTTCCAAGGGTCATGAGGCATCAGAACGTATCCAGGCTGATGCAGACCGTCAGCGAAGTATCTTACTCGCCGAGGCGTATCGCGACTCTGAGATCGCACGTGGTGAAGGTGATGCACGTGCAACAGATATCTATGCACAGGCATTTAATAAGGATGAAGAGTTTTACAAGTTCACTCGAAGTCTGAAAGCGTACCAGGAAACATTTTCAAATGCTGGTGATGTGATCTTACTGGAGCCGGATTCAGAATATTTCCGTTACTTCAAAGATTCTTCGGGTAAAAACAAGTAAACAATGTGGGACAGTATAATTCCAGCACTGGCACTGGTGCTGGTGATAGAGGGTATGTTGCCTTTCCTGAGCCCAAAAAGCTGGCGAGACGCGATGTCACAAGCGGCACAACTGCCTGATAAGGTGTTAAGAAGCATGGGCTTTTTTAGCATGCTGGCGGGCGTGGTAATTCTTTACCTGGTTCGATAATGCTGCTCCTGCTTGAACGGCAACAACAATTATTATGACGACTAAACAACACTGGATATTACCCGAGGGTATAGAAGAAGTTCTGCCTGAGCAGGCGGCAAGGTTCGAAGCGATGCGTCGCATGTTGCTAGATCTATATGCCAGTTGGGGTTATGAGCTGGTGATGCCACCGACCATCGATTTCATCGAATCACTTTTGACCGGTACCGGGCACGATCTCGACTTACAGACCTTCAAGCTGGTCGACCAGATGTCTGGACGAACGCTGGGCTTAAGAGCAGACATGACGCCGCAGGTTGCTAGAATTGATGTGCACCAGTTGAGAAGAGATGTGCCGACACGCCTGTGTTATATGGGCACGGTTTTACGCACGCGTCCTGAGTCTATCGGCGATAGCCGTAGCCCGTTGCAGGTGGGTGCTGAGCTGTATGGCCATGCCGGTGTCGAGTCAGAAGTAGAGATCCTGGGTTTAATGTTGCAGACATTTTCCACGCTGGAGATCGATGACATCTATCTCGACCTGGGCAATGTAGATATCTATCGTGGTCTGGCCAAGCAGGCAGGCCTGTCTAAAGATGTAGAAAGCCAGCTATTTGATATGCTGCAGCGTAAAGCTGTTACAGAGATCAATACCTTATTAGATTCTCTCGATATCGATGAGAATATTAAAATCATGCTGGCAGGACTGTCATCACTCAACGGTGATAAATCAGTTTTTACCAGATCTCGCGAATTACTGGCCGATGCAGATGACTCTGTGAAAAAAGCTATCGATTACCTGGAAAAGACAGCTGAACTTATGTGGCAGCGCTATGGTGATATAAAAGTGCATTTCGATCTATCAGAACTGCACGGTTATCACTATAAGACCGGTGTTGTGTTTGCTGCATTCGTGCCACAACTCGGTCAGGCGATCGCACGTGGCGGCCGTTACGATGATATCGGAAAGATATTCGGACGTGCACGTGCTGCAACAGGCTTCAGTACTGACCTGAAAGTCTTAAACCAGTTGTCCAACAAACAGTTTGCTAGCGCTGAAAGAATATTTGCACCGGCTGATGAAGCGCCGGAGCTGAAAGAAAAA
>CBDUKK010000281.1:0-3258 GCA_965367795.1 uncultured Gammaproteobacteria bacterium | reverse complement strand
GCCTTTGAGCTGATGGTGCTCGATAAAAAGAATGAGGCCAAACTTCAGTGGTGGCATGCATCGCGACACCTGGATAAAAAAGAAATCCTGGTTGCAGCAAAACTTGCGCAACGCTGGCAGTGGGATGAGATAGCGATATTCACTATCGCAAAAGCAAAATACTGGGATGATGTAGAAGTCCGCTTCCCTCTCAGCTATACCGACAAGATCCATGAGAACTCAGAACATAACAACCTGAACCCGGTAATCGTATATGGCCTGATCCGTCGAGAGAGCGCCTTCAATGAAAAAGCCACCTCACCGACCGGTGCGCGCGGCCTGATGCAGATCATGCCTAGAACAGGGCGTGATATTGCCAGGCGCCTGAACGAGCGCTGGGGCGGTAAAAACAGCCTGTACAACCCCGTCACAAACATCAAGTATGGCTCGTATTATTACCAGAAGTTATTGACCCAGTTCGATGGACATTACGCGCTCGCGCTGGCAGCGTATAACGCCGGGCCAGAAAGAGTTAAGAAGTGGTTACCGGAAGATAAATCCATACCTGCAGACATCTGGATAGAGACCATCCCCTACCGGGAAACACGAGACTATGTTGCCTCTGTGCTGGCCTATGCACTAATCTATCAGCAACGAACTCAATCTGCGGATCCTGAAGATGCGCTGTCGACGGACGACTTCATACGCGATATAGAACCACGCGACAGCGACTCTTAAGCAACGGCTTAATCAACTACAGCATCTGAAACTCGCAGATAGTGCACACTGAATAACTGCTCCTCATCGAGCCAGGTTTTCACTCTGCAAAACCCGGCATCTTCAGCGAGTCGCTGGAAATGTTCGACCGTATATTTATGTGAATACTCTGTAACAATCGACTGCTCCTTCTCAAATCGAAAGACCTGGTCATCGATTGTTACCTGTTGACTCTGCAGACTGACCAGGTGCATCTCTATACGGTGCTTTTCTTCATTAAAGAAGGCAAGGTGGCGGAACTGATCGAGCTTGAAATCAGCGCCGAGCTCACGATTGATCCTGAGCAACAGATTCTTATTGAACTTTTCGGTGAATCCTTCTCTGTCGTTATAAGCGGCATCTAAAATTGCACTATCTTTCTGTAGATCCACACCGATCAACAGTCCACCTCCATCACCCACCATCATCCTGATCTCACGTAATACGGTGACAGCCTGTTCAGGCAAAAAATTACCGATGGTTGATCCGGGAAAAAAAGCCACTTTATTCACTGCTTCGACATGGTAGGGCAATTCCAGCTTGCCAGTGAAATCAGCACATACTGCATGTACGTTCAGCCAGGTGAATTCGGCTGCTAACTTCTCTGCCTCATCCTGAAGATAACGCCGGGAAATATCGATAGGCAGATAAGCGATAGGCCTGAGCGCGTCCAGCAGCAGGCGCACTTTATAGCTGTCGCCACTACCCGGCTCTATCAACAGGCAGTCTTTTCCCAGCGTGTTAACGATATCGTCAATATTATCGCGGATGATACCGACCTCTGTCCGTGTCGGGTAATACTCTTCAGTACTACAGATATCCTCAAACAGTCGCGAGCCGATTTCATCATAGAAATATTTTGCCAGGATATAGGGTTCCGGCGCAGACAGCCCCTGGATAATATCTTCACGGAAATCGGCCATCTCAGGGTGCTGGTCAAAAAACTGGTAACGCTGTGATGATGAGTCTGTCATTGAGTGTGTAGATTTATTAACTAGAATTCAACTCACCATATCGTAGTCATTATCAGGCTGCAACAGAATCACCAAAAATTATCATCTTTCTGATGATGCAATATTTTTTATAACAACATCGCTGTAATACAGCCATAACAACGTGTAAGCTACGCCCTGATGTTTCATCAAATACCGAGATTTCGAAGTAATCCACCTGTATGAACAACGCTAACACAATACCGGTTATAAAGGATCTCGTGCTGGTCGGCGGCGGTCACAGCCATCTCTCTGTGCTGAAGTACTTTGCCATGAACCCGGTACCTGGATTGCGCCTGACACTGATCACTCGAGATCTGCACACGCCCTACTCCGGCATGTTGCCCGGGTATATCGCTGGCCATTACCAGTATGATGAAGCTCACATCGACCTGCGGCCACTGGCACAGTTTGCACAGGCACGCATCTATCATGCCGAAGTAAATGACATCGATCTTGTAAACAACAACATCATCTGTGCCGGCCGACCGCCGATCCATTTTGATATCGTGTCTATCAATATCGGCTCGCGTCCGGGCACCTTGCATACCCCTGGAGCTGATAGTTACTCCATGCCGGTTAAACCGATTGATCGCTTCCTGGATCAATGGGCCCAGCTCTCAGACAGGATAATCAGTTCCGAACAAGATTTTCACCTTGCAGTGGTAGGTGGCGGCGCGGGTGGTGTCGAGATGGCACTCGCAACGCAGTTCCGTATAGAACATTTACTCAAACTGCAGGATCGCTCCAGCGATTTCCTGCACATCGACCTGTATTGTGGTAGTGATGGCATTCTTCCCACACATAACAAACAGGTACAAAAACGTTTCCGACGTATCCTGGAGCAACGTGATATCCGGGTACACTACAACACACGTGTAGAAGAAGTGCAGGAAGACCACTTGCTAACCAGCGATGGCGAACGACGACAGGCAGATGCTGTGTTATGGGTTACCAATGCTTCAGCGCCTGCATGGTTAGCAAAAACCGGTCTCGATACAGATAGCCAGGGATTCATATCGGTGAATGACTACCTTCAGTCCACCTCGCATGAGAATATCTTTGCTGCCGGTGATATCGCTTCGGTGATCAATCATCCGCGCCCCAAGTCAGGCGTATTCGCTGTTCGCCAGGGACTGCCGTTAGCTCGCAACCTGGCGCGTGCGATACAGAACCGTCCACTAAAAGTATTCAACCCGCAGAAAAATTTCCTGGGCCTGATCAGTACCGGTGATAAGTACGCCATCGCATCACGCAGCAACTGGTCACTCGAGGGTGCATGGTTATGGAAGATCAAGGACTGGATCGATCGACGCTTCATGGATAATTTCAATGTATTGCCCGAGATGGAACCGCCCGGCCCTCCACAGTTCAACCAGGCCATGGCCGATAAGAAGACATTACATGAGATCTCAGCGATAGCCATGCGCTGTGGTGGCTGTGGCGCAAAAGTCGGCAGCACGGTATTATCTCGTGTGATCAATCGATTACAGCCGATCACCCGCGACGACATCGTCATCGGATTAGCCGA
>CBDUKK010000280.1:0-3261 GCA_965367795.1 uncultured Gammaproteobacteria bacterium | reverse complement strand
ATGCAGATTTTATCGATGCACCTGTCTCGGGTGGTGATGTCGGCGCGAGGAACGCGAGTCTTTCGATAATGGCTGGGGGTGATCCGGAAATAGTCGAAAATGTCAGGCCGCTGTTTGACTACCTTGGCCGTATGCAGTTGATGGGTGGTCCCGGTAGCGGGCAGCATACAAAGATGTGTAACCAGATAGTAGTCGCCGGTACCATGATCGGTGTCTGTGAAGCATTGGTCTATGCCATCAATGCCGGTCTTGATTGCGAGAAAATGATCGCAGCCATCCGTCAGGGTGCTGCCGGCTGCTGGACCCTGGATAACCTCGCGCCAAGAATTATCTCAGGAGATTTTGCACCTGGTTTTATGATCGATCATTTTTTAAAAGATCTTGGCATCGCAGTGAAAGAAGCCGAGATCATGGCGCTGAGCCTGCCGGGTCTGGAGCTGGCGAAGTCTTTGTATGAGAGCGTAAGTGATATGGGACACGGTAAAAGTGGTACACAGGCACTATTGCTTGCGTTGCAGGATATCTCTGTTGAAGTGTAATAAAGTCGAAAAACAATGATTACAGAACAAGTAAATAGTACGCGGGCATATACATGGCAGAGTATTTTTGCCATCGTGAAACAGCATAAGTCGACGCTCATACGGGCAAATATTATCGCTATATTTGCTGCTGCTATCAGTGTGCCCGTTCCGCTATTAATGCCATTACTGGTGGACGAGGTATTGCTGGAAAAACCAGGCAAAATTACCGGGTTATTATCTGAGATGTTTCCTGTCTCGTGGTTAACACCCATCAGTATCATCCTCATCGTCATGCTGCTGTCGATGTTGTTGAGATTGGTGGCGCTGTTACTGGCTGTCTGGCAGACGCGAGAATTTACCAGTGTCGCCAAGGATGTAACGTACCGTATCCGCCTGGGCCTGCTGAAACACCTGCAAAAAGTGTCGATGGCTGAGTATGAGGCGGTAGGTTCCGGTTCGATAACCTCTCACCTGGTAACTGATGTGAGCGCAATCGATGACTTTCTGGGCGCGACACTGAGCAAGTTCATCGTCGCCGTGTTAACGGTGATCGGTATCGCAGGCGTGCTGTTATGGATGCACTGGCAGCTGGCATTATTTATCTTATTGATGAACCCGGTGGTTATCTACTTCACCATGGTGATGGGAAAAAAGGTCAAACATCTAAAGCGAAATGAAAATGTCTCATTCGAGTTGTTCCAGCAGGCATTGATCGAAACACTGGATGGTATCCAGCAGATCCGTGCCAGTAATCGTGAGGGACATTACCTGCAGCGTGTTATCTCACGCGCTGAGCAACTGAAGAGCAATATGGTCGCTTTCGGCTGGAAGAGCGACGCAGCAAACAGGTTATCGTTCTTTATCTTCCTCATGGGGTTCGAGGTGTTTCGCGGCCTGAGCATGGTCGTGGTGCTGTTCAGCGGTCTGAGTATCGGCGAGATGTTTGCGGTATATGCCTACCTCTGGTTTATGATGGGGCCGATGCAGGAGATCCTTGGCATACAGTATAGTTTTTACAGCGCTAATGCGGCTATCGAACGTATCAATGAACTGCTGGCGATGAAGCTTGAGCCTCAATACAGGCATAGTAAGAATCCGTTCGCAGACAAACATACGGTGGGCCTGAGTGTTGAAAATGTCAGTTTTAAGTATGGTGATGGCCTACCGGTACTTGACGGTGTCAGCCTGTCGATCGCAGAAGGGGAGAAGGTTGCCCTGGTCGGTGCCAGCGGTGGGGGTAAGTCGACCCTGGTACAGATCATCCTGGGCCTGTACCCTGCAGATGAGGGGCAGCTTTATTTTGACGGTGTCAATCTAGAAGATATCGGGCTGGAAGTGGTAAGGGAAAATGTGGCGACTGTTCTGCAGCATCCTGCGATGTTCAACGATACGGTAAAGCAGAACCTGTGCCTTGGCCGTGAAATTGATGATGACTTAATCTGGCAAGCACTGGAAATCGCGCAGATGCGTGATGTTGTAGAGGATATGCCTGAGCAGCTGGAAAGCATCGTCGGCCGCAGTGGTATCCGGTTATCGGGCGGTCAACGTCAGCGGTTAGCTATCGCACGCATGATCCTGGCAGATCCGAAGGTCGTGATACTCGACGAGGCGACATCATCGCTGGATACAGAAACAGAAGCAAAGTTACATGAAGCCATGCATGCCTTTTTGCAGAACCGCACCACGCTGATCATCGCACACCGTCTGAGCGCAGTGCGGCAGGCTGACCGGGTGCTGGTATTTGATGCCGGCAAGATCATCGATGAAGGCCATCACCAGGAGCTTATTAACAGGGATGGTCTGTATCGTGATCTATATGGGAATAGAAGTTAGTCGGTCAGATATTCTGAGATGGTAAACTAAAGCGAATATATTATGAGGACGAAACAGTGCATTTAAGAACAATAAATAAATTAGTGGTTATATTACTGTTGCTGGGTGTCAGTAAGGTTACCCTGGCTGCGAGCGCAGGTACCGGTGGCGTAAGTACGGCATTTTCTAAAAATTCGACCAGTGTCGGCGTTGTTCTGGGTTCGGGCAGCGCATTCAATGACAACTATGTCATCCTCGGTCTTGGTGTAGGTTATTACGTAGTAAAAGGCCTGGAATTAGGTATTGATCTTCAGCACTGGTTTTCTGGAGAGCCTTCTATTACCAAGGTTAGCCCGCAGATTCGTTATGTCTTTACCCAGCCAAAAGTCATAAAACCTTACGTCGGTGCTTTCTACCGCCGAACTTATTATGGAAGTTACCGGGGGATAGACCTGGATGACCAGGATTCATTTGGTTATCGCGCGGGTGCTTATTTTTCTACAAATAACCGCGTTTATATCGGTGGCGGTATCGTTTATGAGGAGTATAAAGATTGCTCTTCATTTACAGACTGTTCTTCCACCTACCCAGAGATCCTCTTTACGGTTAGTTTCTGACCCCGGTTACTGTCAATTCTTCCAGTGTAGATTTCCCCGCTATTTCGGCTAATAACCTATATCAGTTATTGATAATATTATTAAATTGTAGTATATTGGAACAATTCTAACTTATAAATTTAAACTGACTTTTTCAGGGGTTGACCATGCTTAATAAAAAATTAATGAGTTCGATAATCTTGTTGATGGTGGCCAGTATGCCAGCATCGGCAAGCTGGGAAGCGCTTCCAGATGTAGCGCCGGCACCTGAAGATAATCCGACAACAGATGCCAAAGTCGAGTTAGGTAAAATGCTGTATATGGATCCGCGT
>CBDUKK010000279.1:0-3274 GCA_965367795.1 uncultured Gammaproteobacteria bacterium | reverse complement strand
GACAGAGACCATGCAACGCGATAAGGAACAGAGTCGTCAATTACACGAACCCAGGTTTCGTATGATGACGACAGACCCGATATCAGGAATAGATATCGACGATTATATGAGTCATAGCTCGCTGCTGGTTGGCAATATGACCGTTTATTTCGAGACAGAAGAAAATTGTAAGGCATACCGGGACATGCCGATAAACCATCCAAACGAACATCTACCTTTTGCGGCAACGGACGATGATGACCGTGGTGGATAAACGTCGAGCTTCATAGTTTCAAACTAGAGATGAATCACAGGGATGTGATTCATGATCTAACCAGTACCGGTTTCGGTTTTTCTGAAACCAGGTCACCGCATCAGTTAAATACCCTATCATCCATTCAGTGATTACCTTAATATATTCAGCACGGATAAGCCCCGAATATGGCGTCGTAAAGATTTCAATAACGCTAGATGGTTAGCATCAACACGAAACCGGTTTTGATCAATCCATACCGATCCTCAAGGAAAGCTTAAAAGCTTTAGAATCAGGGAGACGATGTGTTGCCATGATCCTTTTCTTTTGCGAACACAAGTTTGAGTAATGTGGCTGGTGCTCAGTAAGGTGAGCTCTAAAACCTCAGTGATGCCAGGCCAGGTCAGCGAGGTAATAATACTATGAATTTTATCGATCTGAACTTCGCCTGGCTCCTACTCGCCATGCATGCTGTACTCGCGGTGACGAGTGCTGGCCATGCCCTGTTATACAAGAAAGACCCGAGAGCAGCACTGGGCTGGATCGCCGTCTGCCTGGCATATCCTCTAGTCGGGCCAGTGATGTATTACCTGTTCGGCATCAACCGACTGCGTACCCGCGCCCACCTGCTCAAAGGTGCGCCGGTAAAACGCCTGAAGTCTGGCTATGAAAGATCAGAGAATATCAGCAGCCAGTCAAAGTTCACCATTCCGGCAGTGTTTTCTAATAATGCGCAGCTTGCCGCTCTCGCGAAATCTTCTGCAGCGGTGACGCATCGTCCACTGCTGGAAAAGAACACACTACAACCGTTCTTTGATGGCGAGAGTGCTTATGCCTGCATGCTTGAAGCCATCACACATGCCAGACATTCTGTCAGCATGGCCTCCTATATATTTGAGAGCAACCATAGCGGCCAGGCATTTATCGATGCGCTTACCGCCGCCCATGAACGAGGTGTAGAGGTACGAGTATTACTCGACGGCATCGGTGAGCTATACAGCTTTCCACGAGCCAGTCGACTTTTGAAAAGACAGGGCGTTAAAGTTGCCCGCTTCATTCCGCCACGTATCATGCCACCTTCGGTTCACATTAATTTACGCAATCACCGCAAACTGCTGGTAGTCGATGGCCGCATCGGTTTTACCGGTGGCATGAATATCGGCGATCGGCATTTACGTCACCCGAGCGATAGCAGTAAAGGAACCTCGGATATTCATTTTCAGTTGATTGGCCCCATCATCGAGCAGTTACAACAGGTATTTGACGAAGACTGGAAATTTGTCACCGGCGAAGTTAGCCAGCAACATACCGTTAATATCGCCAGCGACGGCAACGCCATATGCCGCGTAGTAACCGATGGACCAAACGAAGACATCGGCAAGTTATCCATGATAATCACCGGCGCAGTGTCACTTGCCCGCAAACGCATCGCAATAATGACACCATATTTTTTACCTCAACCTACCCTGATCAGCGCATTACAGGCTGCAGCCTTACGCGGGGTAGATGTCACTATCATCCTGCCGGAAAAATCCAATCAGTTGCTGGCACACTGGGCAACGCGAAACATGTTATGGGAACTGCTTCAGTTCGGTGTCCATATCTACTATCAGCCACTGCCTTTCGCGCATAGCAAACTTTTACTTATCGATGACGATTATGCACACATAGGTTCTGCCAATCTTGATCCCCGTAGCCTGAGATTGAATTTTGAGATTGTCGTAGAAATTTTCGACAGAAAATTTGTCACTACGATGTATGAACACTTCGATCAGATAAAATATCGATCAACAGAAGAAACACTGGAAGGTGTCGATAGCCGTTCATTGCCAGTGCGCCTGCGCGATGCCACTGCCTGGTTATTTTCACCATACCTTTGATGTTGCTGTCTGCTACTATCCGCCACCATTAATAGATTTCATAATACGACTTCAGGAATAATTCACCGTGCACATTGATCCCGTCATGCCCTATCTCGTCGGTGCTGTTCTGGCAGTACTGATACTCGGCCTGATTTTACGTTCGATCCGTCAACCCTATGTCATCGGTTACCTCATCGCCGGAATCGTTCTCGGGCCGCATGGTTTTGCATTGATCACAGATGAAGACATGCTAGCTCACCTGGGCGCCATCGGTGTCGTTCTGTTGCTGTTTTTCATCGGCATGGAAGTTTCGCCGCGAAAGCTGCTGGACAACTGGAAAGTCGCTGTCATCGGTACACTGCTGCAGATCTTTATCAGTGTCGGTTGTGTCTGGCCACTGGGAGCCTTTCTGGACTGGCCGCTACCACGCATCGGATTGATCGTTTTCGTCATCAGTCTGAGCAGTACTGCCGTAGTATTGAAACTGCTGCAGGACTGGAAAGAGTTCGACTCGAAAGTCGGCCAGAATGTGCTGGTGATCCTGCTGGCGCAGGACCTGGCAGTGATCCCGATGATGATCATCCTGTCAACCCTGGGCAGCGCTCATGGCGAAACCAGCAATATCTGGTTGCAGCTGTTCGGTGCCAGCATCATGGCGCTGATCATCGGATATATCGCGGTCAAGGAAACCATTCATCTACCGTTGAGGAAGCTATTGGGGAATGATCACGAGATCCAGGTATTTGCTGCATTGTGCGTCTGCCTTGGTCTAGCCTTACTCACTGGTCTCGCACAGTTATCGACAGCGCTCGGCGCATTCGTCGGTGGTATGGTCATCGGTGCGGCGAAAGAGACACAATGGGTACATCATAGCCTGGAGTCGTTTCGTGTCGTCTTCGTCGCCCTGTTTTTTGTTTCCATCGGTATGCTGGTCGACCTGGGTTTTATTCAGAGCCATATGTTACAGGTCGGCGCCCTGGTGCTTCTTGTCATCATCACCAACACCTTCATCAACGGCGCCATCCTGCGCATGCTTGGAGATAACTGGCGAGACAGTCTTTATGCAGGCACCCTGTTATCACAGATCGGTGAGTTCAGTTTCGTACTGGCTGCGGTTGGCATACAGGCTCAGATCATCACCGACTATGGCTATCAGATGACCATTGCAGTAATCTCTATC
>CBDUKK010000278.1:0-3279 GCA_965367795.1 uncultured Gammaproteobacteria bacterium | reverse complement strand
TGACTATTGCCGAGCTGGACAAGCTGTTCATGCGCGGACGCTAACTCACATACACCCTATATAATGAGTGATCTAATTATCCAGCCGGGTGAATCCACCGACTCTCCGATAAGCGTCTTTATAATGGGAGCCACCGCGACCGGAAAGACTGACCTGGCACTCTCTCTCTATAGTGAGTTGGGCGCTGACCTGCCATGCGAGCTGATCAGTGTGGATTCGGCCCTGGTTTATCGCGGCATGGATATTGGCACCGCCAAGCCAGATGAACAGACACTCAAAGATTTTCCGCATCACCTGATCGATATCATTGATCCGGCAGAAATCTATTCCGCAGGACAGTTTCGTGAAGATGCCCTGCAGCTGATGCAGCAGGCAGCTGATAAGCGACGTATTCCGGTACTCGTTGGTGGCACCATGCTCTACTTCAATACCCTGCAGAAAGGTATGGCTGATATGCCTGCGGTTAGTGATAGCGTTAAGCAGGCGATCGAAAGTGAGGCTAAAGCCAAAGGCATCAGTGCCATGCATGAGCGTTTGAAAAGTGTTGATCCTGTGTCAGCTCAGCGGATTCACCCTAACGACCCGCAAAGAATCAAGCGGGCGTTGGAACTTTATGATTTTACAGGAAAAACCCTGACGCAATTCTGGCGGGAGCAGGAAAGGAATCAGGCCGGCAACCGCTTTCCATATCGCCGAATAAAGATCGCTCTAATGCCGGATGACCGTATCGAGTTGCGTAAGCGTATAGCGAAACGCTTTGACATCATGCTTAAGCAGGGATTTATCGAAGAAGTTGAAGCGCTGTATAATCGGGGTGAGCTGCATGCCGGGATGCCCTCTATAAGGGCCGTCGGTTACCGTCAGGTATGGTCGTATCTCGCGGGTGAGTATGATTATGACGAGATGAGAGATAGAGCCATCATAGCGACAGCGCAGTTGGCAAAGCGGCAGATGACCTGGTTGCGTAAAGAGTCAGACTGTAATTTTATTGACCCAATTACATTAAATACGCAGAAAGTGCTGAAAAACCTCAAATTTTTACTAGAATAGGGGGGTGACAACGGCATGTGATCAGAACTGATTACAGTTAGATATGTCTATACCCTAAATAAAAACAATAACGGGGAATCAACTATGTCAAAAGGGCACCACCTACAAGACCCTTATTTAAACGCATTGAGAAAAGAGAGAGTACCGGTCTCTATTTTCCTGGTGAATGGTATTAAATTGCAGGGGCAAATCGAATCTTTTGACCAGTTTGCAGTATTGTTGAAAAATACAGTCACGCAGATGGTCTATAAACACGCAATTTCTACCGTGGTGCCGTCACGCCAGATCAAATGGAATGATGAGAGTGCCGATGACAGTCATGGTAACAGTACGGACAGTAATTGAGTATAATTACACAGTCGATATGTAATGGTCGCCAGCAGCGGCCATTTTTTTTGCCCACAGGGAAGTAGGTAATACGTACAGGACGTAAGGTAGTAGAGCAATGCAGGAGCAATTGCCGAGGGGCGTAAGCAGGGAGCGGAAGCTTTGCCCACAGGGAAGTGGGTGTTAGCGTGATCGTGTATTGCAGCAGATGGATTCAGGCGAAAGATAAACTTGCTATGAGACCGCTTCATCCGTCATCGACGGCTTTTACAACTATACCTAAGAGATTGAATTAAATAGATAATGTTAGATACCGAACGCGTCGAAGGCGGTAACAGGGCCATCCTGGTCCACATGGACATATATGATGAAGTGCACCGTGAGAACCTTTCTGAATTCAAGGAGCTGGTGGTGTCGTCAGGCGCAGAAATCATGGCAATCACCACCACGAGTCGTCAGCGTGCAGATCCAAAGTATTTCATAGGTAGCGGTAAGGCCAGGGAGATTGCAGAGCTGGTAAAACAGTATGAGGCTGATATCGTGTTGTTCAACCACCAGTTGGCAGCGTCACAGGAAAGAAACCTGGAAACGCTGATAGAGTGTCGAGTGCTGGATCGCACCGGTCTTATCCTTGATATCTTCGCCCAGCGTGCGCGCTCTTTCGAAGGTAAGCTCCAGGTTGAACTGGCGCAGTTGAAACACCTGTCTACTCGCCTGGTTCGTGGCTGGACCCACCTGGAAAGGCAGAAGGGTGGTATCGGCTTGCGAGGGCCGGGTGAAACCCAGCTTGAAACTGACCGGCGATTGCTCGGCTTGCGCATCAAGCAGATCAATAAACGCCTGGAAAAAGTAAGAAAACAGCGTGAACAAGGTCGACAGTCCCGTCAAAAAGCAGAGATAGCGACAGTATCCCTGGTCGGCTATACCAATGCCGGTAAATCAAGCCTGTTCAATGTGCTGAGTGAAGATCATGTTTATGTGCAGGATCAGCTGTTTGCGACACTGGATCCGACACTGCGCCGCGTCGACCTGGCGCGTGACGTGTCGATCATACTTGCTGATACGGTCGGTTTCATCCGTCACCTTCCGCATGACCTGGTCACCGCTTTCCGCTCAACATTACAGGAGACGGTAGAGGCGCAGTTATTACTGCATGTGATTGATTCAGCAGATGAAAATCGCGATGCGAATATCCATGAAGTTGAGAAAGTACTGGCACAGATCGGTGCTAGTGATATCCCCACTATCCAGGTAATGAATAAAGTCGATCTAACCGGTACTACGCCGAGAATAGATCACGCGGATGATGGCAGTGTCAAGCGTATCTGGCTATCCGTTGAATCTGGTGATGGTCTCGATCTGCTCAGGCAGACGTTGATCGACCAGTTCAGGGAGAAAATGGTGGAAGGCAAACTGGTGTTATCACCGTCTGAAGCCCGTATCAGGGCGAGACTATTTGAAGCCGGTGCGATCAGGGATGAAAAGATCGACGATGATGGTAAGTTTTTACTGCAGATCAGCATGTCTCGCCGGGATTTAAATCAATTTGAATCGCGAGAAGATATTCATCTGGAATCGATGCTTTCATAAGTACATATACTTTTCTAGTGGGTACTAGGTGTCTGTGCGGTAAAAAGCTTTTATTGATTAATTATTCAGGTAGAATGACGCGTTTGCGGCCTTGATAAATAAGATAACGGCCGCACATCTTAACTGATTGTAAAAATTTGGAAACCGACTTATGCGAAAGCAAGATGATTTGACTCCAGAGATGGGGAAACAGGACATGGCCTGGAATGAACCGGGTGGCAATGGTGATAAAGATCCATGGGGTGGCAATCGCGGAAATCGTGGTAACCAGGGGCCACCTGATCTCGACGAAGTCTTCAAAAACCTGCAGAA
>CBDUKK010000277.1:0-3286 GCA_965367795.1 uncultured Gammaproteobacteria bacterium | reverse complement strand
TATCACGTAATGTCTTCTCGATAGTATCGGCGATGTCCGGGTTCTCTTTCAAAAACAGACGGACCTTCTCTTTGCCCTGGCCGATCTTGTCACCATTGTAGCTATACCAGGCACCGGCTTTTTCGATGAGCTTATGCTCGACACCGAGGTCGATCAATTCACCTTCATGCGAGATACCCTCGCCGTACAGGATCTCGAAATGCGCCAGCTTGAAGGGTGGAGACACTTTGTTCTTAACCACCTTCACCTTGGTCTCGTTGCCGACGATCTCATCGCCTTTCTTGATCGCACCGATACGGCGGATATCCAGGCGTACTGACGCATAGAATTTAAGCGCATTACCACCGGTAGTCGTTTCAGGGCTGCCGAACATGACGCCGATCTTCATGCGGATCTGGTTGATGAAGATAACCAGGGTGTTGGAACGTTTGATGTTTGCCGTTAACTTACGCAGTGCCTGTGACATCAGACGCGCCTGCAGACCCATGTGAGAGTCACCCATATCACCTTCGATCTCAGCTTTCGGTGTCAGCGCCGCGACCGAGTCCACGACCACGATATCTACCGCACCGGAGCGCACCAGCATGTCAGTAATTTCAAGCGCCTGCTCACCGTTATCAGGCTGCGAGACCAGCAGTTCATCGATATTCACACCCAGTTTTTCTGCATATTGCGGGTCAAGTGCATGCTCCGCATCGACAAATGCTGCGGTGCCACCTAATTTCTGCATCTCTGCGATAACGTGCAGCGTCAATGTTGTTTTACCTGATGATTCCGGTCCATAGATCTCGACCACACGGCCTCGTGGTAAACCACCTATGCCCAGGGCGATATCAAGATTTAGTGAACCTGTCGATACAGCCTCAATATTTGGGATTGCGCCTTCATCACCCATGCGCATGACAGATCCTTTGCCGAATTGACGTTCGATTTGAGATAAAGCGGCAGCAAGTGCCTTTTTACGATTGTCGTCCATTAAGAACTCCTCTGATAGTTTTTTATTGGCTGAAAATTTCTAGTAATTATTCGAATGATTATCACATAGATAAAAGCAGGCAGATAGCCCTCAGTGATTGAAAATGTCAGAATTTTTGTATGAATTTTTCTAATTAATTTCCACACTAAAAACAGGCTCATAAATAAAATTGATGCATGTATAAATAAATTGCTATTTTTCTCTTGAAAATGTTATTTTTACAGCGTATTCTTTTTTACATGGAGCGCACTGAGGCGTGCGATCCATGTTTATCAATAATCAGGAAGCATTTTGGTCAGGATAGACCGCAGTTGTTTTCATGACTCTTAAACCAGCCGAAAACACATATCGGGTTAAAAACTATTTGAGGAGCTATTGATTATGATGTTAGAAGTAAATGGCAGAAATGTCGAAACAAATGTCCAGGGATTCCTGGCACATCTCGAAGAATGGAACGAAGATTTTGCCAGAGAGCAGGCAGAGAGAGATGGCATACAACTTTTTAATGACCACTGGGAACTCATCTATTATTTCCGTGACTATTATGAAGAGAATATGACTAACCCTACCATGCATGGCCTGGTCATCGACCTGGGTAAAAAATCCGAACGTTTCCATGACCGGAAAGCTTACGAGAAGCACATCTATCGGCTGTTCCCCTGTGATCCTGTGCATGAGATATGCAAACTCGCTGGCCTGCCGTTACCACAGCCTGACGACTAAACCCTGGCATGGCTTAAACCTGACATAATGCAGACACGGTAATTCAGTGCACTGCATTCATCCACTAAACAAGATAAACTGCGTATCACTTATGTCCAGGATGGACGGTATGTCACAAAGAGCCATGGATGGCGGTGTGACCACACACTTCTTATGGTGCGCAGTTTTTATTTATGTCGGCTAAAACCTTATTTTCTATCATCGAGTCCTCTGCTCACCCGAACTTCAGTGCCCTGTATGCCGCACTAGGCATAGAAGAAAGCAAGATCAACTCCATGCGAAAAGCCATCGCTGCTTTAAAAAAACAGCAGCCTGATTTTATCGTTGCAGAATTTTTTTACGGTTACGGCAACAATTATGCCGGCGTCAATATCAGTAACCTGGATGTACTTCTGTACAGTCTGCAGAAGTACTCAGCACAGAGCAAAGTGATCGTGCTTGTCGATAAAAGTGAATTTCAATATGTAGATAAATTAAATGATATCATCAAGTTGCATGATATATTTAAATTTCCTGTTAACAAGAAACAGCTGCAGGATTCATTGACTCGCTAAACTCAAGCACAATACTTGTAGCGTTATTGCCCTCTCGACCAGCGAGACAGATAACAGGCTGCCTTCATTAGATGACCGGCGACCTTATCATTAGTCGCAAACCAGCAGATCCAGCAGATTCTCCAGCGCCTGCTTGATCGACTGCCGGCGCACCGCTTCCCTGTCACCATCAAAATTGTATGGATTGGCAAAAACAGATTTATCACGTTTTCCCCAGCTAAGCCAGACCAGGCCAACAGGCTTGTCATGGCTGCCGCCATCCGGGCCTGCGATACCGCTGATGCTCACCGCCACATCAGCATCGGTGTGCGTGAACAGTCCATCACTCATCTCTAACACGGTATCGCCACTGACCGCGCCAAACTCGGCCAGCGTGTCGGCACTGACATCCAGCAGACTCTGCTTGGCTTCATTGCTATAGCTCACCACAGAACCGACAAACCAGGCGGAACTGCCCGGTATGTCGGTGATGACCTTTGCCAGCCAGCCGCCGGTACAGGACTCCGCCGACGCCAGCTTCATGCCCTTGCTGGTCATACACTCACCCAGCTGCTCGGCGAGATCTCTTAATTCCTGCTCTGATGGACTCATAATATACATACCTGTTAAATAAACCGCGTCATTGCGAGACAGGAAGCAATCCTAATAAGCGGCTGAGTCGCCTGCATTAGATTGCTTCGTACCTCGCAATGACAAAAATCTTTTGCTAAAAAATGTTGCCATACTATAAATTACAGCATGCCAACACACCAGTAAATCTTGTAGACTTAGCCCCTATGACAACGGCCGCTGCGAATAAAAAAGAGAACAAAGATACCGCCTCTCATACCCCGATGATGCAGCAATACCTGCGCATAAAAGCAGACCACCCGGATACGCTGCTGTTTTATCGCATGGGTGATTTTTACGAACTGTTCTACGATGACGCAAAGAAAGCCGCCAGGATCCTCGATATTACCCTGACCGCACGTGGCCAGTCAGCCGGCAACCCGATACCGATGGCAGGCATCCCCTATCATGCTGCTGATAATTA
>CBDUKK010000276.1:0-3304 GCA_965367795.1 uncultured Gammaproteobacteria bacterium | reverse complement strand
TCACCCTGTGCACCCATGCGTGTGCATAGCTTGTCGATACTGCGCTCACCATCGATCATATCTTTTATCACTGCGCTGAGGCTGGCCATGTCACCACCGGCCCTGGACATCTGTTCTGCCATGGTGCCTAACATCGATAATGCGTTATGGTCACCGCGACGTGCTTCATTGATCAGTCGGGCGATCATCGGCGCGGCTTTCGTTGCATCACCCGTCTGTTCCGAAGAAGGTAGCGTGGAAGGATCCTGCAGGCCGCGCAGTATGCTATCGACGATGACGGCGTCTTCTTCGTCGAGGCCATTCACCAGTGACTGCTCACGGCTTCCGGCGACGATCTTGTTGATGACGTTGACCAGGTCCTGCCAGCCGTTCTGTGCTGATTGCTGCAGCACCATATCTAACTGTGGTTTGAGTTCCGGGTTCTGGATCGTCTGTACCACCGCGAGTATAAGGCTGGCATGTGTCTGCAGGATCTGTTCTGTTTTTTCAGGAGTAGCCATAGTCTTTAATATGCCTCGTTAATATCAAATGAGAATAACGTATCAGCTTGATGCATTGCAAGGTAAAAGCATGTCGTAAGTTATATGTTTTAAGTTACAAGTTTTTCAGGCAATTAATTACATACAACTTAAAATCCGAAACTTACGACGGGTGTTTACAGTGCGCTGATTTTCTCCACCTGCTCTTTTAACTGTTCAATCGAACGGGTCATTTCAGCCAGCCGCTCGCGTTCTTTTTCGACGACGGCGGCAGGGGCTTTGTCGACAAAGTTTTTATTTACTAGCTTAGCAGTAGTCTTATCGACATTCGACTGTATCTTGCTGATCTCTTTTGCCAGTCGGGCAAGCTCGGCATCTTTATCGATCAGTCCGGCAAGCGGGATCAGGATCTTCATCTCACCGACCAGGGCGATTGCCGATTCGGGCGCGTCATCTTTTTCTGTCAGCCATTCACTGTTTTCTATCTTTGCCAGGGTTTCGATGAAAGCCTGGTTGTCTGCATAAAGCTGTTTATCGTGATCGGCAGCATTCTGCAGCAGTAGCGATAATGGTTTACCCGGCGGGATATCCATCTCTGAACGGATGCGGCGTACGCCACTGACAAAGGTCTTCACCCATTCCAGGTCTTCTTCTGCCGTATCATCGATCTTACTGTTGTCAGATTCCGGGTAGGGCTGCAGCATGATGCTATCGCCATGGATACCGGCAAGCGGCGCAACATTCTGCCAGCACTCTTCGGTGATAAACGGGATGATCGGGTGATTCAGGCGCAGCAGTGTTTCCAGTACGCGCACCAGCGTGCGACGTGTACCACGCTGTTCATTCTCCGGCGTTTCGTCATTGAACAGTACCGGTTTTGACAGTTCCAGGTACCAGTCACAGTAATCTTCCCAGGCGAAGGCATAAAGGTCATGTGCGATCAGGTCGAGGCGTGAATTTTCGCTATGTTTTTCGATACGGGCTTCGACGCGCTGTAAGCGTGAGATGATCCAGCGGTCGGCCAGTGACAGCACGACATCCGGGTTATCTGAGCCATCTGCTAACAGGCCGCAGTCCTTGTCTTCTGCCTGCATCAGGACATAGCGCGTGGCGTTCCAAATCTTGTTGCAGTAATTGCGATAGCCTTCGATACGTGACGGCGCAAACACCACGTCGCGTCCGGTAGTCGCCAGGGCAGCAAAGGTGAAGCGCATCGCGTCGGTGCCGAACGCGGGAATGCCGTCAGGAAAGTTCTTGCGTGTAAGCTTCTCGATACGTTCTACCTGATGTGTCTGCATTACCGCGGTAGTGCGTTTTTTAACCAGTGATTCGAGGTCGATGCCATCGATGACGTCCATCGGATCGAGGACGTTGCCCTTGGACTTCGACATCTTCTGGCCTTCGGCATCACGCACCAGGCCGTGTACGTAGACTTCATGGAAGGGTACGTCGCCCATGAACTTGAGTCCCATCATGATCATGCGGGCGACCCAGAAGAAGATGATGTCGAAACCGGTGACCAGTACGTTTGTCGGGTAGTAGGTTTCCAGCTCCGGTGTTTTCTCCGGCCAGCCCAGGGTCGAGAAAGGCCATAGCGCTGATGAGAACCAGGTATCCAGGACGTCTTCATCCTGTGTCAGCGGGAAATCATCGGGTAATTTATTTTTGCTGCGAACTTCAGCGATATCATGACCGACGTAGACATTGCCGACATCGTCGTACCACGCCGGTATGCGGTGGCCCCACCAGATCTGGCGTGAGATACACCAGTCTTCGATATTATTCATCCATTCGAAGTAGGTGTTTTTCCAGTTGTCCGGGGTGAATTTAATACTGCCGTTCTCTACCGCCTCGATCGCCGGTTTTGCCAGCGGTTCAACCTTCACGTACCACTGGTCTGTCAGGTAAGGCTCGATGACAGCATTGGAGCGGTCACCGCGTGGCACCATCAGTTTATGGGCATCTACTTTTTCCAGCAGGCCGGCTGCTTCCAGGTCGGCAACGATTCGTTTGCGTGCTTCGTAACGGTCGAGGCCGATGTAAGCTTCAGGGATGACATTATTGACGTCATCCTCGTTATCACGGATCGAGGCATCGATAGTGAAGATGTTGATCAAGCCGCCATTGGGAAGGTTGCGTACTTCTGTTTTGTTCTTGTGGCGTGTCCAGACCTGGTAGTCGTTGAAGTCATGCGCCGGGGTGATCTTTACACAACCGGTACCGAAGTCAGCGTCAACATGCTCATCTGCCAGCACCGGAATCTTACGGCCGGTCAGTGGCAGTTCTAGAAATTCGCCCAGCAGATAGGAATAACGTTCATCGCTGGGGTTAACTGCAACAGCAAAGTCACCTAACAGGGTTTCCGGGCGGGTGGTGGCAACCACGACATGGCCGGCACCGTTACTGCGCGGGTAGCGGATGTGCCACATGTGTCCGTTTTCTTCTTTTGAAAGTACTTCCAGGTCGGATACCGCGGTGTGCAGTACCGGGTCCCAGTTGACCAGGCGTTTGCCGCGATAGATCAGTCCTTCTTCATAGAGGCGCACGAAAACTTCTGTTACCGCAGTCGATAGCCCTTCATCCATAGTGAAGCGTTCACGTGACCAGTCGAGTGATGCACCCATGCGGCGTAACTGATTGGTAATGGTGTTACCGGAGTGCTCTTTCCATTCCCAGATCTTTTCGGTGAATTTCTCACGCCCGTAGTCGTGTCGGGTCTTGCCTTCGGCATTGATCAGGCGTTCGACGACCATCTGCGTGGCGATGCCTGCATGGTCAGTCCCGACCTGCCATAGAGTATTGTCACCCTTCATGCGGTGATAGCG
>CBDUKK010000275.1:0-3312 GCA_965367795.1 uncultured Gammaproteobacteria bacterium | reverse complement strand
AGCTTAATTTTTTCGGCGAATGTTAGCGCTGCAAATAAACCTGTCGGTATTACACCGGACATGAAAGAAGCAAAGGTTATGCACAACGGTAAATCTGTCACTATCACGCGTAACCAGGATAACAAGAACACAGTTAATCCTGCATTCGCGAAAACCTCTCGTCCTTGTCCTCCATTCTGTATCCAGCCTGTAGTTCTGGCACCGGGAGTCGAGACCATCGCCGAAGTCGAAATCATCCACTACATCAAGAAGATGTCTGAGGGTGATAATAGTATCCTGGTGGTCGATTCACGTACACCTGACTGGGTAGAAAAAGGCACCATCCCGGGCGCAAAGAACCTGCCCTGGACGAGTCTGAACCCCAAGAAAGGCGCAACCACTGAAGGTATCGTCAAAATCCTGACTGAAGAGTTCGGCGCCAAGATGAAAGGTGATAACGAGATCATCGATGTTGATGATGCTATCGTTAATAACTCTGTCGGTGATGTCATCGATTACAGCAATGCCAAGACACTGGTCATGTTCTGTAACGGTATGTGGTGCGGCCAGTCGCCGAACAACATCATGAACCTGCTGAAATTCGGCTACCCTGCTGAGAAGATCAAATGGTACCGTGGTGGTATGCAAGACTGGGAGATCCTTGGTCTGAGTACTGTTCCAGGCAAGTAATAAAAAGAAGTTTAGTATTAATGCAGTAGTCAGGAAAAAATACTACATGCTTGGTGATAAAGCCGCCCTTCTAAGGGCGGCTTTTTTATGAATGAGATATTCTTATAAATCAGATGGTTCCAAGCTGTTCAATAATAATGTTTGGTTCTAGTCGCCGGGTATAGTCCATATCTACGTGTGCATGACGCACTCTACCCGTTGTATCCACAATATAGGTTGCCGGTATTGGTAGTTCAAAACTACTGTCACCGTTATGATCGGGGATGTCTATCTCCCACGCTTCATAGATCGGGCGTAATGATTTGGGCAGGGTAAAGACCAGTCCGCACTGTTTTGCAAGAATGTTGCCTATATCGCTCAACACGTCGAAGCTCAGGTTTGAGTTACTAATCTGCGCCACCGATTTATCGGGCAGCTGTGGCGATATCGCAACCAGCTGGGCGCCAGTAGCATGTATATCCGGTAAACGTTGTTGCAGGGCGTTGATCTCAAGGTTGCAATAGGGGCACCAGGCACCACGATAAAAACTAACGACGAGCGGCCCGTTAGATAAAAAGTCATTCAATGACCGCCTTTCATTGTCTGCGTCGGGTAAATTAAAAGCTGGGAACCGGGCACCCTTATTGATCGCTTGTTCGGCAATACCCGCTGCAACCAGTGCACGGAGTTCACTCATCAGGGTGTTCAATGTATCTTCAGGAATGGTGGGTAGTAACTGACCCTGAAAATGCTGAATTTTATCAGCAAGTGATTTGTGGCTAGCAAGTTGATCCATGATATTCACCCCTTTAATATAGTTAGACGTATGTCTTATAATAACACGAAAGACCTAATAAGCAATAATTAAGATTGCTAACAGGGCGACTCACAGGGTATGCTCGAATTATTGATAAGGTGTTGTTTTAAGATGCGGTTTGACAGGTTTTCTAAACTAAATGGAAATAAAATTTACAAAAATGCATGGTCTGGGTAATGATTTTGTCGTTATTGATGCGATCACTCAGGCGATAGACTTAACAACTGAGCAGATAATTGCTATCTCTGACAGGCACCTCGGGATCGGTTGTGATCAATTGTTATTGGTTGAAAAGCCATCGATACAGCAGGCTGAGTTTCGTTATCGAATATTTAATAGCGATGGTGGAGAAGTAGAACAGTGCGGCAACGGTGCGCGCTGTTTTGCACTTTTTGTTCGTCAGCAAGGCTTAACGGCTAGTGATATTATCCCTGTGGAAACGGCCGGTGGTTTGATCGAGTTGAGAATAGAAGGCGACCAGGTGGTAGTCAACATGGGAATACCTGACTTTAGGCCACATAGCTTGCCTTTTTTAGTAGATAATCAGGCAGAAACCTACGATCTAATGGTTAACGGTGCTGAATATGCTATAGGTGCTGTATCGATGGGGAATCCCCACGCGGTAATGGTTGTGGAAGATCTGGATACGGTGGATATTGAAACACTTGGCAGCGGAATTGAGGCTCACCCGCAATTTCCAAATCGTGTAAATGCCGGCTTTATGCAGATTGTAAAGAATGACGAAATCCGTCTGCGAGTATATGAACGTGGTGCTGGTGAAACACAGGCGTGTGGTACCGGGGCATGTGCGGCGGTAGCTGTTGGACGTTTACGGGGCTTGCTTGATGAACGAGTTACGGTACACCTTGTGGGCGGCGACCTTTCGATAGAGTGGCCGGGTGAGGGCTATGAATTATTGATGAGCGGACCAGCAACAACAGTTTTTGATGGCAAAATAAATATAGACAAATAAATGGGCAAATCGTGTGAGTAAAATAGAAACAGCGGTAAACAAAATAAAACAGGAAAATAACGAAGAGATTTCAACGCATCAGGAACAGCAGCTAGTCACTGAATTACAGTTGGTCAGTATGCTGCGTGAAAACTCTGACATATTAAATCGTCACCCGGAACTGTTAACGGTTCTGGAAGTAACGCACCAGAGTGGAGGTGCTGTATCACTCATCGAGCGACAGGTCGCTGTACTGCGGTCACAACTCCATGAGCAGGAAAAGCGCATGCTCGAGTTGATGGATGTGGCTCGTGATAATGAACGTTTATCTGGAATTCGTCATCGCCTGGCGGTTGACCTGTTCTCGGCACATGATACGGATGAGGTTGTCAGCAATGTTCTTGACACGTTTAAAACGGAACTCTCTGCAGATCATGCCGTGGTCAAGTTATTCAGTAAGGATAAAGAGTTGATCGATCAATCAGCGGGCCTGTTTGTTGATGTCGACGATGAAGCTTTGAAGGCATTCAAAACCATGCTGCAACATAAAAACACCGTATGCGGTCCTTCTACCACCGAGCAGAAAGAATACCTGTTCGCTGAGAACGCCGATGAGATCAAGTCGGTTGCTATTGTGCCCCTGATAGCAGGCGCCAACCTGGGGCTCATCGGTCTGGGTGCAAATGATGCCAGGCGTTTCAATTCGACGATGGGTACGGATTTTCTTTCACAGATAGGTGAACTGGTTAGTGCGTCACTAGCCGTGCATCTTGAACAATAAGCAGCATGACTTCGGTGACGCAAGAAACAGACTTGCTGAATGATGACCTGCAAAGGTTTTTTAGCTATCTGCAGTCTGAACGGCGTTATTCTATACATACCGTTTCTGCCTACC
>CBDUKK010000274.1:0-3315 GCA_965367795.1 uncultured Gammaproteobacteria bacterium | reverse complement strand
CAATGATTATTATCAATTAGCTGATTTTATTAAAAAAGCCATTTATAACAATAAGTTACGAAATTTCTTGACATTTCAGTCTAATAAATTCAATAACTTAGGATGATGAAGTCTATGAGATTTTAAAGAAAATTCAATAATTTTATGATTTTTATTGTTTTTCTTCTGTAATGTCGATCGGGTTTCGTATCAGGTAGCTGATCAATATGATTGCGGGAAGTCCGAGAAGAGCGGTATAAATGAAGAAATGTACAAAGCCAAACGCATCGACGATGTCGCCGGAAAAGCCGCCGATAAATTTGGCGGGCAACAGCATTAATGAGCTGAATAATGCATACTGCGTCGCGGTATAGGCACGATTGGTCAGGCTCGATAGATAAGCGATAAAAGCCGAACCGGCCAGCCCGCCACTCAGGTTGTCTGCGCCGATGACCATAGACAGGTAAAGCGTGTCTGCAGGCAGTATTGCCAGCAGTGCAAACAACAGGTTGGTGGTCATGACGAGGAACGCGCCAAGTAATAGAATCGGCATCATGCCGTAACGTATCACCAGAATTCCGCCGACGATTGCGCCAAGTATCGTGATGATCGGCCCGATAGTCTTGGTGACCAGCCCGATCTGCAGGTCACTGTAACCGATGTCGACATATAGCGGGTTAGCCATGATGCCCATGGTGATATCACTGATACGGAATAGCCCGATAAACAGCAGGATGATCAGTGCATATTTGCCATTACGTATGAAGAAGTCGGTGAACGGGCATATAACTGCACCGATGAACCAGGCATAGACATCACGCGGACCATTCGGAAGGTGAGCTGAACCCTCAAGAAACGTGATCACTTTTTCTTCCTGTTTCCAGGTATTGCGGGATATGACATGTTCAGGTTCGGCGATGATTAAAGTCGTAATGATTCCAAGCAGCATGCACATGGCAAGGGCGCTATAAGCGACTGGCCAGGAGGAATAGTGTGCGATGGTGAAAGCGCCTCCGCCGGCCAGCAACATACCCAGTCGATAACCGGTCTGGTATGTTGCGGCCATAGCTCCCTGAGTCTCTACTGGCATTGCTTCGATACGCCAGGCATCGATGGCGATATCCTGGGTTGCGGAAGAAAAGGCGACCAGCAGCGCTGAGTAAACAAGAATGATCAGTTGCGTGTTAGGGTCGGTCGCCGCCATCAATAACAGCCCGGAGATAATACCAACCTGTGCTAGCAGCATCCAGCTGCGGCGTTGCCCGAAGACGTGATTGAGTAGTGGTAGCCTGAGGTGGTCGACCAGTGGTGACCAGACAAATTTAAGTCCGTACAACAAAGCCACCCAGCTGATATGACCGATGGTGCTCTTGTCGATACCTTCGCGGGCCAGCCAGCCTGACAGGGTGCCGAAAACCAGTAATAAGGGTAGTCCGGCAGAGAAGCCCAGGAACAACATGGCGAGTACCCGAGGCTCGCGATAAACGGTTAACGCTTGAACCCAGCTTTTGTGTGTTTGCGTTTTAGTCATTCAGCCTGGCTCATGTGAGCGTGTAGTCGTAATCGATGATCAGTGGTGAGTGGTCGGAAAAGCGCTCGTCCTTGTAGATGTCTGCTGCCTGTACCAGCGGGGCAAGCTTAGGCGTGATCACCTGGTAATCGATACGCCACCCGGTATTGTTCGCCCAGGCCTGTCCGCGGTTTGACCACCATGTGTACTGGTCTGGTAGCTGGTTGACCACGCGGAATGCATCTACATAGCCGACCTCATCAAACAGGGTGTCCATCCATGCACGCTCTTCAGGCAGGAAACCGGAATTCTTCTGGTTGCCTTTCCAGTTTTTAATATCAATCTTTTTATGGGCGATGTTCCAGTCGCCACAGATGATGAACTCACGTCGCTTACGGCGCAGACTCTGCAGGTAACCCATGAAGCGCTCCATGAAATCGAACTTCACATCCTGGCGCTCTTCACTGGCAGAACCGGAGTGCATATACAGTGAGATGACGCTGAGTTTCTCATACTGAAATTCGAGGAAACGGCCTTCGATATCGATATCATGCCAGCCGATACCTCTGGTCACTTTTTTAGGGATTGCCTTGCTGTATATAGCAACACCGCTATAGCCTTTTTTTACAGCATCGTGGTACTGGCAGAAATATCCTTCAGGGCAGAACTGCGGATCTGATAGCTGGTGTTCCTGTGCCTTGGTTTCCTGTATGCAGATAACGTCGGCATCGACTTTCTTGAGCCAGTCAAAAAAACCCTTCTTGGCGGCGGCACGGATGCCGTTGGTGTTGGCAGAGATAATACGCATGTCTGTTCTTCTTATTATGTGGCTGCATATGATACCTGAAATTTTCAGAGTCAGTGTATGCCATCTGATGTAAATCGTGATGTCACTGGTTCAGGGGATGGGGAAAATCACGTATACTGCACAGCCAGGTTACAGGTGTGAGTTATGCAACAGAATAAAAAACGGTTTATCGAATTAGCCATCAGATACCAGGTGCTCCGCTTCGGTGAGTTCACGCTTAAATCCGGTCGCATCAGCCCGTATTTTTTTAATGCCGGTCTGTTTAACAGTGGTTATGCCCTGGCTGAGCTGGGCAGCTGTTATGCGCAGACGATCATCGATGAAAATATTAATTATGATGTCCTCTTCGGTCCGGCATATAAAGGTATCCCGCTGGTAGCTGCTATCGCTTACGCGTTATCGGTGAATCATGGTATCGATAAGCCCTATGCATTCAATCGCAAGGAAGCCAAAGATCACGGTGAAGGCGGCCTGATCGTCGGTGCCGAGTTAGATGGCAATGTATTGATCGTGGATGATGTGATCACCGCAGGTACCGCTATCCGTGAAGCGGTAGATATCATCCAGGCTGAAGGCGCGACCACGTCGGCGGTACTGATCGCGCTGGACCGGCAGGAGAAAGGCAAATCTGATCTGTCAGCGATCCAGGAAGTGAATCGTGATTATGGTATCGATGTCTTCAGTATCATCACCATGGCGGATCTGATCGATTATCTGGAGGGGGATTCGTCTTTTGGGCAGCATCTGGATGCGATGCGGGCGTATCGTAGTGAGTATGGTGTTTGAGTTGTACTTTGTTGGCGTTACGGTTCTCGCTCGGCGAGTGATATGTTTATTGTAGGAGCGGCGACTTGCGCCGCGATTTCTATTAGACGCTACCCAGGCTCATAGATTTTCACCTTACTTTCATTAGTCAGGTGTTTAGCAGTTACTTGTGTCTTTTCGTTAGGCATTGCGGTTCTCGCCCGCGGTGCGAAAACCGCAATGCCTAACCAAACATCAATCGTACATGTTGTGT
>CBDUKK010000273.1:0-3329 GCA_965367795.1 uncultured Gammaproteobacteria bacterium | reverse complement strand
ATGATGATGGCCGATATGACAGCGCTAAAGATCTGTATATCGAAGTACTCAATAGCGAGGAGAGCAACAGGGATGCGCTGCTTGGACTTGGTGCTATAACTGTCATCGAGAAAGACTATGTGTCTGCGCGAGACATCTACATGTCTCTGTTAAAACAGGATCCGCGCGACCCCATCGCTATCGCTGCCATCTCCAGCCTGCACAGCGATGGCGTATCGTTACCGGAAGATGAGAGATTTCTGCAGAATATGCTGCTGAAAAACCCAAATGCAGCACACCTGAACTTTGCCCTCGGCAATGTCTATGCACAGCAGGAAAAGTGGAAATCCGCACAGCAGTCATATTTTAATGCATGGCAGCAGGATATCGAAAATGCGGATTATATCTTCAACCTCGCGGTAAGCCTTGACCAACTAGGAAAACCTGAGCAGGCGCTCAACCTGTATCGAGATAGCCTGAGTAAGTCGAATAATAAACAGGTCAGCTTTTCACGCGAAGACGTGAAACAACGGATTACAGAGTTATCTGGACTATAGGCTGATGAGCGCACCTAACGTCATTAATGTTAAACGTAAGCTCGGGCAGCAGCTGCTCGATAAAGGCTTGATCACTATCGATCAGTTAGATATCGCTCTGACTGAACAAAAGAAAAACGGCCGGTTGCTGGGAGAGGTGCTCGTTGGTCTAGGTTTCGTCTCTGAGTCCATCATGCGTGATGTCATGAGCCAGGTACTCGGCATCGCCAGTGTCGAGCTCGCCAGTGTCGTTCCTGATATGGTCGCGCTCGATCTGATCAATAAGGAGGTTGCAGAGAGATATACGGTCGTGCCTGTCAGCTTCGATAACGAGATCCAGCGTTTGAATGTTGCGATGAAGAACGCCTCGGACCTGACCATACTTGATCGTCTGCATGCACTGGTTGGTAGAAAGATCGAGCTGGTACCGATGGTCGCGGGTGAAGGTGAGATTAAAAAAGCGATCGACCAGTTTTATGGTTATGAACTATCGGTCGATGGCATCCTGCGTGAGATCGAGACCGGTGAGATCGACTATCGTAGCCTCGATGCTACCGAAGACGAATACAGTCAGCCGCTGGTACGGCTGGTCGACGCGATCCTGGCCGATGCAGTAAAGCGGGAAGCCTCTGACATTCACTTCGAGCCGGAAGAAGGTTTCCTGCGCTTACGGTACCGCATCGACGGTGTCCTGAGACAGATCCGAAGTCTGCATAAAGATTACTGGTCAGCGATCGTTGTCAGGTTAAAAGTCATGTGTACCATGAACATCGCCGAGACACGTATTCCGCAAGATGGCCGCTTGAGCTTACAGGTACAGGGGCACCGTGTTGATTTTCGTGTCTCTGCTCAACCGACCACGCATGGTGAAAATATCGTGTTACGTGTTCTCGACCGTGCTAAAGGCATCGTGCCGATGGATGACCTCGGTATTCATGAGGACACCTTGAACGAGTTGAAGATGATGATGGCACGACCTGAAGGTATTATCCTGGTAACGGGCCCAACCGGTAGTGGTAAGACTACGACCTTATATTCATTGCTGAACTATGTGAAGTCAGAGCAGGTGAACATCATGACGCTGGAAGATCCTGTCGAGTATCCCATGGACATGATCAGGCAGACCTCTGTCAATGAAGTTGCACGTATGGACTTTGCTAATGGTATCCGCTCCATGATGCGCCAGGACCCGGATATCATCCTGGTGGGTGAGATACGTGATGAAGATACCGCAGATATGGCGTTCCGCGCCGCTATGACAGGCCACCAGGTGCTCTCGACATTACACACTAACTCAGCCATCGGTACATTTCCACGGCTACTGGATATCGGCGTGCTGCCCGATATTATGACAGGCAACATAATCGGTGTGATAAGCCAGCGCCTGCTCAGGGTGTTGTGTCCGCATTGTAAAGTAGAGAAACAGCCGAATGAGATCGAGAGTAAATTACTCGATCTAGAATTTGAAAGCACCAGCCACAAGATTTTTGAAGCTGCTGGTTGTAATCACTGTGACAATACCGGGTATAAGGGGCGTCTTGCAATAATTGAGGCGTTACGAATTAATGCTGAACTCGATGAGCAGATCGCAAAACGTGCCACTCTGGGTGAGCTGAAAGCCACCGCCAGGACGACGGGTTATAAAACCCTGGCAGATGACGCGGTCAGATGTGTCCTCGAAGGGAAAACGTCTATTACCGAAGTATCGCGCGTCATTGATTTAACGCAGCGGCTGATGTAACAGCAACAGGTAACCACTGTGCCGGATTATAAATTTAGAACAATTGATGCAGCTGGAAAGATTCGTAACGATACCATGGTTGCGAGTAATCCTATGGAGCTTGAGAAGCGCCTCGGCAGTATGGGTTTTGATCTGTTAAGTTACAAGGAACAGAGTAAGGCCGGTGGCAGTGCTTTCAGGTCAAAGAGCATCAGCCGACGCGAGTTGATCAACTTCACCTTTCATATAGAACAGTTAATAAAATCCGGTGTACCGCTGATCGATAGCCTGAAAGATATACGGGACAGTCTCGACTACAGCCACTTTACGGATATATTGCAAACGGTGATCGATGATATCGAAGGTGGTAAAACCCTTTCACTCGCCCTGGCGGAACATCCCGCGATCTTCGATAACGTCTATGTCACCCTGGTGAGGGTCGGTGAAGAGACCGGCCAGTTGGCAGACGTGCTGAAAGACCTGGCAGATACCATCCGTTGGCAGGATGAACTGGTGTCGCAGACAAAAAAAATCATGATCTACCCTGCGATCGTCTCTGTGATCGTGCTGATGGTGGTGGCATTTTTAATGATATACCTGATGCCGCAACTGCTCCCTTTCATCAAGAATATTGGGTCAGACATCCCGTTGCATACGCAGATACTCATCGATGTCTCCCATATATTCGTTGAATACTGGTACCTGATTTTCAGCGCACCGTTTGTCATCTATTTCTGCGTGAAATTTGCAGCAAAGAAAAACCAGGATTTCAGATATTTTCTTGATGGCCTGAAGTTGAAGGTCTGGATTTTTGGACCGCTGATGACAAAGGTAAAACTGGCGCGTTTTGCAAACTACTTTGCGATGATGTATAGCTCCGGTATAACCGTGCTGGATTCGCTCCAGATATCAGAAGATATGGTAGATAACCTGGTACTGGAAGACTCGATCAACAAGGCGAGGATCAGTATATCTGAAGGCGTCATGATCAGTAAAAGTTTTGAGGCAGTCGGCGTTTTTCCGTCGATGATCGTGCGCATGTTGAAAGTGGGTGAGGATACCGGTGCAATGGATGAGGCACTGCTCAATGTTAG
>CBDUKK010000272.1:0-3341 GCA_965367795.1 uncultured Gammaproteobacteria bacterium | reverse complement strand
CATAAGGATACCGGCTGTGCTGCCTGCCATATAAACCAGGAATATAAAGATACACCTGAAACCTGTATCAGCTGCCACAAGATCAACGATGTACACCGCGGTGACTTCGGTGAAAAATGCGACAGCTGCCACGACACAGAAAAATGGCAGCAGATCCTTTTTGATCACGACAAAAAAACAGATTTTCCTTTATATGGAAAACACAAGAAAGCAACATGCGATAGCTGTCATACATCTGCTGATGTAAAGACTAAAGGTTCCAGGAAGAAACTACCGAAAGACTGTTTCGGCTGCCACAGAAATGATGACAGCCATAAGAGCCGTTACGGTAAAAAGTGCAATGACTGCCATACATCATCATCCTGGCAGAAACAGAAGTTTGACCATGATAAAAAAACCAAATTCCCCTTACGTGGCAAACATATAAAAACTGCCTGCAACCAGTGCCATAGAGGCGACCTTTACAAAGAAGACTTGAAACTAGACTGCGTGAGCTGTCATAAAAAAGATGACGTTCACAAAGGCAAGCAGGGGCATGAATGTGATAGCTGCCACAATGAAAGCGGCTGGCAAAGCAATGTGCTATTCGACCATGACCTGGCATCATTCCCACTCATCGGTATGCATGCAGCAGTGCAATGTGAAGAGTGCCATCTTTCGAATGCATATGCAGAGACCGAGTCAGACTGCAACCATTGCCATGTCGATGATGATGTTCACAAGACGAAGCTGGGGACTGATTGCGCATCATGTCACAACCCGAACTCGTGGAACACCTGGCTTTTCGATCATGATAAAGCGACCGATTTCAAGATAGATGGCGCGCACGAGGAACTGGGCTGCTACGACTGCCACCGGACAAAATCCAAAAAAAAACCGAAGGCATCGAAAGACTGCATCTCCTGCCACCGCAGCCGTGACGTTCACAACAGGTTGTTTGGCGGACAATGTGGCAACTGCCACAGCACAAAAAGTTTCAAAGACGTCAATATCAAACGTTTAGGTAGCAGGAAATGAAACCAGAAAAAAGCACCGGCGCTATTCACTTTTTTAGCATGTTGTACTTCGTATTAATCGCGATATTATCTGCCATAAACTCCCCCCTTCAGGCCGAAGAACGAATCGAAGGTTTTGACCACTTCACGACCGGGTTCCCACTGCTCGGCAGACATGAATTCCTGGATTGCTCGAGTTGTCATATCGGTGGCCAGTTCAAGGGCACGCCGCTGGTCTGTGACCTCTGTCATGACGGCAGCCGTGCGCCGGGTAAACATGCGCAGCATTTTCCCAGCTCCAATAGCTGCGACGACTGTCATACGGAAGACACATGGACAGGCGCAATATTTGACCACAGAGACATCTTCGAACCATGTCAGAACTGCCATAACGGCGTCGTTGCTATCGGTAAATCACCATCACATATTGCCAGTACAGATACATGTGACGACTGTCATAACACGATCAGTTTTACCAATGTAGGCAGGGTAGACCATATATCTGTCATCGGCACCTGTGACTCCTGTCATAACGGTAGTGTCGCCACCGGTAAGCCGACAGATCATATCGTCACCAGTGACCAATGTAATGAATGTCACAGTACCACGTCATGGTTACCTGCTTCTAACTAAGCCATAGCAACATATAACAAGACCACATAGATGTTTACCCCGCTACCTGCCATGTCTCGCAAGACTTCAACCGTATTGATCGCTTACTCAATACTTTTGCTGTGTCAGCTTCTGCTGCCCATAAACGCAGAGGCGGCTTCAGTGTCAGGCTACTCGGTCGTACTGGCATCCGCCCCGGGGACAAACCTGAAATGGGAGGCTAAAAAAAGCCCATTATTCAGAGGCTATACCATTTACGTCGAGCAGACGACGATAAAAAACTCGCCCTGGGAACGATTATGCCTGGGTTATTTTGAAGACAGGAAACGGGCGGCATCGATAGCAAAGGAAATACAGGGCATATACCCCGGTGCATGGATTCAACAAACATCGGCAAATAATAATACATATAAACTCAGGCCCGCATCATCACCATCATCCGTTAAAGCATCAGCCGAGGTTTCACCAAGTTCTTCCAATTTGTCAGAGAAACAGCTGGATAGTCTGATGCAGCGAGCCAGGCAGGATATCAAGACAAAAAAATATACCAGCGCAATCCGTTACCTGAAAGCGGTTATAGCGGCGGATGAAGATAAATATACTCGTCAGGCGCTGGAGCTTCTGGGCCAGGCAAGACAACGTAACGGGCAGTATGCACATGCCGTCGATATCTACGAACAATATCTCGCACGTTATCCAGACGGCGAAGCCTCAGACAGGGTCAGGCAGAGAATGGCCGGATTACAGACTGCGAGCAAAGGGCCTAGAGACGAGATCCGCATGACCACTGATGACGTGAATGAGATCACGAGCTACGGCACCCTGTCACAACGCTATCGCAGAAACACCGCCGAAACCGATGATGCTGGCAACATAACAAACCTGTCTCAGTTCTATACTTTTATCGACCTGACGACACTGCAGAGCACGGCAAGATTTGATCACCACTATCAGTTTACCGCTGACCACATCTATGATTTTATAGATAGCGATGATGACAGCGAATTCCGCTTCATCGAAGCTTACTACGAGTTAAGTCACAGAAAAACGGGCACCTCTGGCAGGTTCGGTCGACAGCAGATCCGGATAGGCGGACTGCTAAAAAGATTTGATGGCGTATCCGCCGGCTACCAGTTCACCCCTGAGATGCGATTGAATTTCCTTGGCGGCTTCCCGGTTGATATCGATAACAAATCATCGATCAATGATCATAAAACATTCTACGGTTTTACTTTTGAAACAGGCACATTCCTCGAGTACTGGGACATGAAACTGTTTTATTTTGACCAGGAAGTCGATGGCCTGACAGATCGCAACAGTATTGGCACCGAAGTGCGTTATTTCGACAAAAGAACATCAGTATTTGGCATGATTGACTACGATGTATTTTACAAAGAAGTCAATGTCCTGCAGTTAAATGCCAACTCCCTGCTTGATATCGGCACCACGGTCTACCTGAATTCATTCATCCGCAAATCTCCTCTGCTCGCCACCAGTAACGCACTGATCGGCCAACAGGAAAGCACCATCGAAGAGCTGAAAGAAGTTTTGAATATAGAACAGATATACCAGCTCGCCCGGGACAGAACAGCCAATAGTAAAACCGTGACCTTCGGTGGCTCACAACCGCTGAGCAAACGCTTCCAGGCAACTGCTGACATCACTTTATCCCAGGTCGATGTGACAGTTACATCCGGTGGTGTACTGGCAACTGAAAGTACCGGCACAAATTCT
>CBDUKK010000271.1:0-3344 GCA_965367795.1 uncultured Gammaproteobacteria bacterium | reverse complement strand
ACACGTGCCTGGTTACCCATACAGAGTGAACAGCCAGGTATCTCTGTGCGCGCTCCGGCACGACCAAAGATATTGTAATAGCCTTCTTCCATCAGCTCGCGTTCATCCATCTTGGTGGGTGGCACGATCCACATACGGGTCGGCAGACTGCTGACGTTTTCCAGAACTTTGCCTGCTGCACGGTAATGCCCGATGTTAGTCATGCATGAACCGATGAAGACCTCATCGACAGACACGCCTGCAACATCTGATAATTTCTTGACATCATCGGGGTCATTAGGACACGCGAGGAGGGGCTCCTTGATCTCGTTCAGATCGATCTCGATAACCTCTGCATATTCAGCATCGGCATCAGCTGAGATCAGCTCAGGATTCTTCAACCATTCCTGCATGGCAATGATGCGACGTTCCAGAGTACGCTTATCTTCATAACCATTCGAGATCATCCATTTCAACAGCGTGATGTTGGAATTGATGTATTCGATAATCGGCTCTTTAGCCAGGTGTACTGTACAACCATTGGCCGAACGTTCAGCTGAAGCATCTGATAATTCGAACGCCTGCTCAACTTTCAGATCAGGCAGACCTTCGATCTCTAGAACGCGGCCATTGAAGACGTTCTTCTTGCCCTTCTTCTCAACCGTCAATAAACCTTTCTGTATCGCCACGTAAGGGATCGCATTTACCAGGTCACGCAAGGTGATACCCGGTTGCATCTCACCTTTAAAACGTACCAGTACAGATTCAGGCATATCCAGTGGCATCACACCGAGTGCAGCACCAAATGCGACCAGGCCGGAGCCTGCTGGAAAACTTATACCCATCGGGAATCGTGTATGTGAATCACCGCCGGTTCCAACGGTATCAGGAAGGATCATGCGGTTTAACCAGGAGTGAATGATACCGTCACCTGGTCGCAACGCAACACCAGCACGGGTCTGCATAAAGTCTGGCAATTCATGTTGCAATGTTATATCGACCGGCTTTGGATATGCCGCGGTATGACAGAAGCTCTGCATCACCAGGTCTGCAGAAAAGCCAAGGCAGGCCAGTTCTTTTAACTCATCCCGGGTCATCGCACCGGTAGTATCCTGCGAACCGACGGTAGTCATCTTAGGTTCACAGTAGGTTCCAGGTCGAACACCGTCGACACCGCATGCGCGCCCGACAATTTTTTGTGCCTGGGTGAAACCCTTGCCAGTATCGAGCCCTACTTCCGGTCTTAAGAACACCTCAGAGGGGGCTTCATTTAAAAACGAACGTGCTCGATCAGTCAGGCCGCGACCGATGATCAGCGGAATACGGCCATTCGCACGAACCTCATCTGCCATGGTGTCAGGACTCAGGCAGAACATACATACTTCATCACCCTTCTCATTGACGATCAAACCTTCATAAGGGCGTATCGTGATAACGTCACCAGTCTCCATCGATGAGACGTCACATTCTATCGGCAATGCTCCAGAGTCTTCAGCGGTATTAAAAAATATCGGTGCGATCTTGCCACCTAAAATCACACCACCTTCATGTTTGTTGGGTACAAAAGGGATCTCTTCACCCATGTGCCACAATACAGAATTAATCGCTGACTTCCTGGACGAACCAGTACCGACCACATCACCGACATAAGCAATCGGATGTCCCTTTTTCTTAAGCTCGGCAATCGTCTCCAGTGGCCCTTTTCCATTTTCTACGGCCATCTTGGAAACCAGCATGGACTTCGCATGTAGCGGGATATCAGGACGACTCCATGCTTCTGTTGCTGGAGATAGATCATCTGTATTGGTTTCACCAGGAACTTTATAAACGGTTACTGTTATCTCTTTTGCCAGCTCCGGCTTCGAGGTAAACCATTCAGCATCTGCCCACGAACGGATGACACGTGCTGCCGCTGCATTAGATTTTGACTTTTCTGCGATATCATGAAACGCATCGTATACCAGCAGCGTGTGAGACAGTGCAGTAGCAGCAGTATCCGCTGTAGCTTCGTAATCGAGCAAATCGATTAATGGCTGGATATTATAACCGCCCAACATGGTGCCGAGGATTTCTGTAGCGCGTACCTGATCGATCAGGTCGCATTTAGTATTGCCCTTGGCGACATCAGCCAGGAACGCGGCTTTAACATAGGCTGCCTGATCGACACCGGGTGGCACACGGTTCACCAGAAGATTCATCACGAAATCTTCTTCACCTGCAGGACAGTCTTTAATAATTTCTACTAGCTCGGCCACCTGAATTGCGTCTAGCGCTAATGGCGGTAAACCTTCTGCTTCACGTTCGGCAACATGTAGGCGATATGACTCAAGCACAGGGAATCCTCAATAAATAATAAAGCGGTATATTATACCCGAGTAGCATGGTTTTTTCCTGCTCTTCAGGCTTTGTAGTAAACAAATTATCACACGGCAATCATATTAATCGCGAGAAGGATTATTCACCTAAACGGACTTTGAGTCACACATCGTGCGCACCAAAACAACGCGAGTAATCCAGGAAACAATTGCCAGACAGCCGTATTCCAGGCGAAAAAAAAGCCTGGAATATCAGGCTTTTTTTATGTATTTAGAAAACGGATATTAAACGTTTTTCTTTTTATAATCCTCTATCGCTGCATTGATAGCATCTTCCGCCAATACGGAGCAATGGATTTTAACCGGTGGTAATGCCAGCTCTTCGGCGATATCGGTATTTTTGATCGCTTTTGCTTCATCTAAAGTTTTACCTTTAACCCACTCGGTTAATAGTGAGCTAGATGCAATCGCACTGCCACAACCGTAAGTTTTAAATACGGCATCTTCGATGACGCCGTTATCCCCTACTTTTATCTGTAGCTTCATCACATCACCACAGGCAGGTGCACCGACCATACCGGTACCGACACTGTCATCATTCTCGAAGCTGCCAACATTTCTTGGATTCTCATAGTGATCCAGTACTTTTTCACCATATGCCATAACTTACCTCACCGATATTTTATCAACCAGACTCACACTGGCCCGTTCACTCGTGTTTAGATTCTTGCTGACACTGAAGACACCCTGATTTATAGCGGCAGCCTGTTTCTTTGCCAGAATGAATCGACCGATCTTCTTGTCACGCTGCAGGGAAAGCTCGGGAATTCCAGGACGCTCTACAAATTGCGCGAGGGTTATGCCGGATAAAAAATCATGCAGTTTTTTGCTCAGGTTCGTCCATAGCTCATGGGTCAGGCATTTAGAGCCATCCTGACAATTACCCCGGCCTTTACAACGGGTAACATCAACATTCTCGTCAACAGAACAGATTATCTCAGCGATGCTGATCTCAGAAGCCGGGCGAGCCAGCCGGTAACCGCCGCCTGG
>CBDUKK010000270.1:0-3363 GCA_965367795.1 uncultured Gammaproteobacteria bacterium | reverse complement strand
TGGTCATACCAGGATTTTTGATGACTGGGTGTTGATCATAAAAAAGCGGTGCGCGGTTATGTTATCAGCCACGGCTATGTGTGCAGCTTTTAAAGATGAGTTAAATGGACACCGTATTTAAACTATTTGCTAGTTATCAACCATCATCCTCAATGCATCTACCCCCTTCATTCCAGAACCTCGAGCTTTACCTACCATCATGTCTAACTGGCTGGGAAATACCTGTGGAAATAATCTGTTCCAGCACTCGAGAGCTTTTTTAGTGTTGCCATCCTGCTCGTGAATGATGGCTTCGTCAGCAAGCGCGTAAGAACGCTGCAGTAACTTCATCGCTTTGATAAGATCGTCTATCTGGTTAAGGCCTTCCACCTGGATCTCCATGTTTGCCGGATCGTGTTTCTGGAAAACGACTTCGGCGACTGCATACCTGAATATATGACGCAGTGTATGTGAATGTTCTGTCATCTCGTATGATGATAATACTGCGGTAACCATCAGTTCCAGGTAGTAACCATTGAATATGTTTCCAGATACACGGTTCCATGTTTTGATCATCCTGATAATCTCTATCAGCTTGCCCTTATGGCGAACGTTCTGTTTCATGAAAATGTCGTTATAAGAGGTGATATCGTACTTGGCCCATTCATTGAATTTTTCGTCGGGCAGCATATAAACATGACCCGAGACCGGGTAGGCGGGCTGTATCTTGAAAAGGAAGCGGTCCATCGGAAGCATCAGCATACTGTGGTTTTCTAACGCATAGGCATCCGGATATTCTTTGACTAAGGCGTCTTTTAACTCCGAGAATGTTCGTGATGGGAGCATTCGTTTAACCTCGGTTCCTCTGAATAAGACCAGCATATCTACGATACTGTCCTCAAGAGGTGAAACGATGGTCCTGCGCGAGAAAGCACCGAACAGCACGGAGCTGATGGTACCGAGCTGCTGCATCAGGTGGCGCTCGATATCAGCCTGGCTATGCGTGATCGAATTGTATTCGCCAAGAGATAACTCGGTGTTTTTGGCGAGCAGCTGAAAAGCATCACTAACAGTCGGTTGTTCCAGTGTGGTCATCTATATCCTTTCTCTGGTTAACGGTCAAAATCATGCTTCTTCTATGTGACAATATCAGTAAATATGCTCAGTGACAAATGAAGGGTATGGTTACCTGAGTAGCCTGTATATTCATAACCACTCTCGAGTCATGTCGACCAGTTCCAGTTCTGTATATTCGAGTACCAGTGTTTCTACCAGGCTGTACTGTTTGTCCAGGTAGGACCTGTCATTGCTGATGATACATATACCTAATATCGCCTGCTGCCAGTTATCAAGGGCATCGATCTCTGCAACAGAGGCATTGAACCTGCTGCTGATTCGATCTTTGAGGCTTTTTACCTGGCGACGTTTGTCCTTTAATGAATGCGCAAGCGGTATCTTCAGGTCAAGTTTTATGAGCAGGATATGCATGTCGAAAAGTCCGGCTGTTTATGCGCTGTCGGGTGATCAGTGTGTCCATTATAAACTTATACCTTTACATGTATGGGGTAAGCGTATTTAATTTAGTGGTCCTTGCCATGAGAAGTTGGCTTATAATAAATCCATTATGATTACGTACCTTACTGAGAGATAAAATGATGAAATTTCCGATATTAGCTATAGCTTTGAGTTTACTGCTGGCGGGTTGTGGTGAGTATGCTGCAAAAGGTGCTGGTGAAGGCGCCACGATGGGGGCGGCCTCTGGTGCGGTCGGCGGTCTTGTCAGTGCGCTTATCTTCGGTGGTGACCCGGCAGAAGCGGCGGCAAGAGGTGCCGTCTATGGTGGTGCCGTCGGTGCAACCGCGGGCGCGATGAGTGGTAGCAAGGTCGACACGAAGATAGAGCAGCAGCGTAAGGAGAGGGCAGATAAGATCCGTTCCGAAATCGGCGATGATGCGTTTAAAGGTCTGAGTGCCCTGGTGACATGTGACCATGCTGACTCCCTGCAGTTTGCCGCCGTATCGAAGCAGTCAACCAACCCAAATTTTTCGGTTGCCGGTTACTGGCTGGAGGTGCTGAATTACGCCGACCAGGGTAAAAGTGATAAGACAACTGAACTGATGCCTGCTTTAGTAGAAAAAGACTGGGATGTCAGTAGTGAGTCTATTGCAAGGACCAACCTGCTGCAGTTGCAGGATAAGCTGATAGCTATTCGTGAAGAATACAAGTTACCAAAAAACTGCGAGTAACACAGGCGCAGAGGCGGCTTATTAGACACATGAAGGGGAATACCTGTTTGGCTGTCGGAACGCTTTTTACCTTTGTCAGGGGGGCATGATTGTTATCCTGTATTTGACCTCCAGCAATGTTTTTTACTGATGCGGTGTTAACCTGTTGCGTTAGTGAGTCGATATATAATTTAGTCCGTTTTAATCGTTGTTCCGCCATGCGCGAATTATTTTTTCTATAGAGATTTAAGCAAATGAAGAAAATATCTACCATCTTAAACTGGTTATTGTTGTCTACTGTTCTTATGGCCACAGGATCCGGCTCGGCGTCAGCGGCTGATTGCCCGGAAGGTATAAAAGCACAAACAGATAAGGATGCCACGGTGTCAGTGGAAGTACTGTCGCACCAGGTTAAACCTCTGACCAGGTGTGAGCTCGAAGCCGAGGCACAGGCCTGGGTCTTATTGCTGCAGGCAAAGGTATCGGAAATCAGCAATGCAGAAGTTGCCGCTATATATAAGAAAGACGAGATAAAGAAAGCAGAAGAAGTTGAAGATGCACTGGAAGATGAGAAGGAGGCAAAACAGGAGTCTGATCAGGAACAGAGCAAGGAAGCTTCAGCAGAGGCAAAAGAAGCTCTCGCCGAAGCGAGGGAAGCGGAGAGTAAGCTGGCAAAGGATAAGACTTTGCAGAATGCGGTAGAAGCTGCAAAGAGCAAGGCCAGGGAAGAAGGAGAATCGATCACTGCATCTGACGAATCCAAAGAAGGCAAAGCCGATATCAAAACTGCCCTGATCAAACATATCACCGGCCTGATGGCAGAACGGACTGCGTTGATAGACCGTTTTAAAGTGGTACTGGCCGAGCTGTCCGCGAAAGGCGGTGATACTGTTGAATATGATACTTATATAAAAGCAGTGTCAGGTATCAAGGTCGATGTCACCGATGCCAGTGCAACCTGGACCACGATCACCGGCTGGTTGATGTCAGCAGAAGGCGGTTTCCGCTGGGCGGTCAACCTGGTCCAGTTCGTCGTTATCATCATCGTGTTTTACCTGCTCTCTATCGTTGCTGGTAAAGCAGCAAGAAAAGCATTTTCGAAATCGAAACACTTCTCGACGTTGTTGCGTGACTTCCTGGTCATGTCCGCTCGTCGACT
>CBDUKK010000269.1:0-3366 GCA_965367795.1 uncultured Gammaproteobacteria bacterium | reverse complement strand
GCAGAAGCGAAAGTAGAGGAGTAGTAGACGTGCCACAAATTATTTTCTTACCACATGAAGAATTATGTCCCGATGGCATGGTCATCGAAGCAGAGCCTGGTACCACTATCTGTGACGCGGCATTACACAATCATATCGAGATCGAGCACGCTTGTGAAAAGTCATGTGCATGCACTACCTGTCATGTATATATCCGTGAAGGAATGGATTCTCTCAATGAGAATACTGAAGATGAAGATGACATGCTGGACAAGGCATGGGGGCTTGATCCTGATTCACGTCTGAGCTGCCAGACTGTGATAGGTGATGAGGACCTGGTAGTAGAGATACCAAAATACACCATCAACATGGTTTCTGAAAATCACTAGCTGAGAGAAAGCATATGATATTAAAGTGGGTAGATAGCCTGGAGATTGCCATAGCACTGGATGAAGAACACCCCGATGTGGATCCAAGATATGTGAATTTCGTGGACCTTCGCCAGTGGGTGCTGGATCTTGAGGATTTTGATGACGCCCCTGATCACAGCGGCGAACGCATCCTGGAAGCTATTCAGCTAGCCTGGATCGAAGAAAAAGAAGATTAGACGCTTTTCAGTATTTCGCCATTAATTTGTCTGTGTGTGTTCATTTGCGGACTAAAAATAGGTTCTGCAGCCATAATCATGTAATATTTCCCTGATGAGCGAAGTTCAGCAAAAAATCGAGTCCAATCCTGTGCAACAGGTGGTTTTTGACAACAAGACCACAAACCTGTTAGGTCTTGACCGTGCCGGCATGGAATCATTTTTTGAGAGTATCGGCGAGAAAAAATTTCGCGCAACCCAGGTGCTGAAATGGATTCACCAGATGGGAGTTACCGATTTCCAGCAGATGAATAACCTGTCGAAAGATCTGCGTAATCGACTGTCCGAGACCAGCTGTATACAAAATCTCCATGTCGCAAAAGACCTGATCTCTAAAGACGGTACCCGTAAATGGCTCCTGCAATTACATGACGGCAATAATATCGAAGCTGTCTTTATCCCGGAGGATGATCGCGGCACCTTATGTGTTTCATCCCAGGTAGGGTGCGCACTTGATTGCAGTTTCTGCTCCACCGGGCGCCAGGGTTTCAATCGCAACCTGACTGCCGCCGAGATCATTTCCCAGGTCTGGATCGCTTCACAATTACTGGATGAAGAAAAAAAACCCGGTCGAAAGATTACCAACGTGGTGATGATGGGCATGGGTGAGCCGTTATTGAATTTTGAAAACACTATCATCGCGGTACGCATAATGATGGATGATTTCGCCTATGGCTTAAGCAAGCGTCGTGTCACTGTCAGTACTGCCGGTGTTGTTCCTGCCATGGATCGCCTGGGTGATACGCTCGATATGCGCCTCGCGGTATCCCTGCACGCCACGAATGACGAGCTGCGTGATGAGCTGGTTCCGGTCAATAAAAAATATCCATTAAAAGAATTAATGGCTGCATGCCGCCGATTTATTGATAAACAGAATACACGTTCTAGAATAACCTTTGAATATGTGATGTTAGATGGTATCAATGATAAGCCTGAACATGCGCGCGAGTTGATCAGGTTATTGAAGGGCATTCCTACGCTGATGAATCTAATACCATTTAACCCGTTTGAAGGTTCTGGTTACAGCACGTCATCAAAGAAAGCCATAACCCGTTTTCGTGAGATATTACATGCATCTGGTATGACCACCGTGGTGCGTAAAACACGCGGTGATGATATCGATGCCGCCTGTGGCCAGCTCGCAGGCAGGATTGAAGATAAAAGTCGTCGGCACCGCCGTTTCGAAGAACCCAGGTTTGGGATGGAAAAATAAATGCCTAAAGAAAGCAGTAAAATAACAATAATAAAAAATGCCTTCATAACCGTTCTGTTAGTCTCATTTCTAGCTTCCTGTACAACGACGGATGACAAGGCTGTAATCAAGACGATCAAGACCCAGAATACGACAGAACCCAACTTGAAAGAAGCTGCCGAGTTAAATACTCAGCTAGCTATAGGTTATATACAGCGTCAGCAGTACAAACCCGCCAAAGATAAACTGGAAAAGTCGATCGAGCAAAATCCAGACTACCTGCCGGCATATAAAACACTCGCTTATCTGTACGCATTGCTGGGGCAGACAGAGAAAGCGGATGAAAAGTACCAGGAAGCGCTTGAATTAAAACCTGATGATGCCGATTTATCGAATAGTTATGGTGCTTTTCTATGTACCTTAGGTCAATACGACGAAGCGCAGGAAAGATTAAAAGTGGCGTACTCTGACCCTTTCTACGAGTCACTCTATCTCGCGGAAAGTAATGCGGGTAGCTGTTATATCAAACAGGGTGAATACAAACAGGCTGAAGCCTTATTGAGAAGATCACTTCGCAAAGAACCAAAACTCCCCGGTTCTTTGATATCGATGGCCGAGGTGGGTATAAAGACAGAGCGATATCTTATGGCGCGTGCCTATATTCAGCGTTACCATGCCATCGTAGGACCAAGCGCGGAGAGTCTGTGGATCCAGATTCAGGCTGAAAAAAACCTGGGGGCAAAGGATCACTACATGAAGTATGCGCGAAAGTTAATACAGGACTTTCCCGATTCAGATGAAGCCGGTTGGGTAGAGGCTGAGGCCCGCAGCGAACAATTTAGATGATGAGTCAATCTGTGAATAATCCCGACGTAGATACAACAGAAAAAGATACCGATTTTGGCAAACAGCTGGCAGAAGCCCGCAAAGCGCAAAATTATACTGTCGAAGAAATCAGCGACCACATAAAGATACCTGTTCAGACGATCACAATAATTGAGGCCAGTGACCTGGATAAGCTGCCATCACCTACTTTTGCCCAGGGCTATATTCGAGCTTATGCCAAGTTCCTGGAGATATCAGAGGATAATGTACTGGAAAAATACAACCTTGCTGTGCCTCACCTGGAGGAGGCTGCATTAAGGCCGCGTTCGAAGCTGCCAGGTGAAGCAAGCAGTCAGTCACCGCTAGTCAAGAGTATTACCATGTTGCTGATTCTGGCAGGTGTTGCGGCTGTTATCTTTGGCAGTTTCAAGTATTACCAGGAGAAAGCCGGTGCGATGGAAGAGGAGCTCGATAACAGGGATCAGAGTTTGATCGGGAATTCTCTCGATTCTCCCGGTAGTAACCCTTTGAGTATTAAACAGGATGCACGTTTGACTGATGATGACGAACAGATCGCAGTGCAACCTGATGCTTATGAAGATATTTCTGCAGCCGGTGCCGATCAGGAGATATCGCTTGATGACAGTGATACGGGCAGTGAAATAGATGCTGTCACGGAAGAAGCCGTCATTGAACAGCCGCCGGAGAACGATATCATCGAGAT
>CBDUKK010000268.1:0-3370 GCA_965367795.1 uncultured Gammaproteobacteria bacterium | reverse complement strand
GGCCCGGTAGGCGTATTTGAGTTCGACCAGTTCGGTGAAGGTACCAAGACTGTCTCTATGGCGATCGCAGAGAGCAAGGGTTTCAGTCTCGCAGGCGGCGGCGACACGATCGCTGCGATCCAGAAATACGATATCTATGACAAGGTCTCATATATATCTACCGCTGGTGGTGCCTTCCTCGAGTACCTGGAAGGCAAGACATTGCCTGCAGTTGCCATGCTCGAAGAATTTGCGGCTAAACAAAAATAAAGAATAACGGGACTGCTGATTAGTAAGTTCCGTTTTTCTCTTAGAGGAAAAAAGTAAACAGCGATGCGCAGAACAAAGATTGTTGCGACATTAGGGCCAGGTTCAAGCTCATCTGAAGTTATCATGGAGATGATTCATGCAGGTGTCGATGTGTTTCGTTTGAATTTTTCACACGGTACACATGAAGAGCAGAAACACCGCGCAGACCTGGTAAGAACTTGTAGTGAAGACGCAGGGCGTATCGTTGGTATCCTTGCCGATCTGCAGGGTCCCAAGATTCGAACGCATAAGTTTAAGGACGGACGTGTGCAGCTGATCCGGGGTGAAACATTTATCCTTGATGCTTCCCTGGGTAAGGACGAAGGTACCCAGGAGCGTGTTGGTATCACCTACAAGGACCTGCCGAAAGATGTCGAACACGGTGATGTCCTGTTGCTCGATGATGGCCGTGTGGAACTCGAAGTTGATGAAGTCGCCGGTGATGAGATACGATGTACTGTTGTGTATACCTGTGAGTTATCTAACAATAAAGGTATCAATCTGAAAGGTGGTGGCCTGTCAGCATTGGCGCTGACCGATAAGGACAAGGAAGATCTCAAGGCTGCTGCCGCGATGGATGTCGATTATGTGGCTTTATCTTTTGCCCGCACCGCTGCTGATGTCGAGCAGTGCCGTGAACTGGTAAGGGCTGAAGGCAGTGATGCCGGCATCGTTACCAAGGTCGAACGTGCTGAAGCGATCGAGAATATCGAAGAGATCATCGAGGCGTCTGATGTCATCATGGTCGCACGTGGCGACCTGGGCGTCGAGATGGGCGATGCAGAGCTGCCAGCGCTGCAGAAAAGCCTGATCAAACAGGCGCGCGCTATGAACAAGGTCGTTATCACGGCAACACAGATGATGGAGTCGATGATCGATAACCCGATTCCGACTCGTGCTGAAGTATTCGATGTCGCTAACTCGGTTCTTGATGGTACCGATGCGGTTATGTTGTCTGGTGAGACGGCGGTGGGTAAATACCCGGCAAAAACAGTACAGGCGATGGGCCGAATCTGTGAGCATGCAGAGTTACAGCGTGTTGCAATGACCTCGGATCACCGGGTAGACCTTGTCTTTGGTAGGGTTGATGAAGCCATCGCAATGGCTACAATGTATACCGCAAACCATCTGAAGATGAATGCTATTGCATCCTTGACAGAGTCAGGTGCGACCGTATTATGGATGTCGCGCATAAGTTCCGGTATCCCGATCTATGCATTGACGTCAAGCCTGAGGACATTGAGCAGGGTGACTTTATACCGTGGTGTTTATCCGGTACGTACAGACTTTACGAATATGTCAGCGGAAGATGTGACGCTCGGTGTGATCGATCTATTGAAAAGTAAAGATATCGTCGAAAGCGGTGATCGCATAATACTCACTCGGGGAGATATGTTAGGCGACCAGGGTGGTAGTAACATAATGAAGATCGTAAGTGTTCATTAACGCAATAAGTCGTTAACTACGCAATGTTGAACAAAAGAATTTTTAATTTTTTTAAAATAGTAATAATTTTATAGGAGAGCTCAAATGGCTTTAATTTCACTGAGACAATTACTGGACCATGCTGCTGAAAACGGCTACGGCATGCCAGCGTTTAACGTTAACAATATGGAACAGGTGCATTCGATCATGCAGGCTGCTGACGAGACTAACAGTCCTGTTATCATGCAGGGTTCTGCCGGCGCGCGTTCTTATGCGGGCGAACCGTTCCTGCGTCACCTGATCTCTGCTGCGGTCGAGATGTATCCTCATATTCCTGTTGTTATGCACCAGGACCATGGTTCTGAGCCAGCAGTCTGTCTGCGTTCTATCCAGTCAGGCTTCAGTTCGGTCATGATGGACGGTTCTTTGATGGCTGACATGAAGACACCTTCATCTTTCGAGTACAACGTTGAAGTAACAAAAGAAGTTGTAAAAATGGCGCATGCCGGCGGTGTATCAGTCGAGGGTGAGCTGGGTTGTTTAGGTTCGCTGGAAACTGGTGAGATGGGTGAAGAAGACGGCCACGGTGCTGAAGGCAAGCTGGACATGGATATGCTGTTGACTTCAGTTGAAGAAGCGGCTGACTTCGTAGAAGCAACTGGTGTAGATGCGCTGGCTATCGCTATCGGTACTTCACATGGTGCTTATAAGTTTACTAAAGAGCCTACAGGTGAAATTTTACGTATCGACCGTATCCGTGAAATTCATGCTCGCATCCCTAACACTCACCTCGTTATGCATGGTTCTTCATCAGTTCCACAGGACTGGTTGGAGATCATCAATAACTTCGGTGGTGACATGGGCCAGACATACGGTGTACCTGTCGAAGAAATACAGGAAGGCATCAAGAACGGTGTTGCTAAAGTTAACATCGATACTGACCTGCGTATGGCATCAACCGGTGCGATCCGTAAACACCTGGTTGAAAATGCATCAAACTTTGATCCACGTAAATTCCTGAAAGAATCTACCAGTGCGATGAAAGAGATCTGTAAAGCACGTTACGAAGCATTTGGTTGTGCAGGTAATGCATCCAAGATCACACCGATCTCTCTCGAGAAGATGGTTGATTTCTACAAGTAATTTTTAACGTTACACAAACTGGGGTCAGAGAGCAGCAGCTCTCTGACCCCTTTTTACAGAAAGAGGTAGTTATGTCTGAATTAGAGATTGAAGATCAAATCGTTGGAGATGGTGATGAAGCGGCTGCGGGCCATACCGTTGAAGTGCATTACACAGGCTGGCTGACAGATGGTACTAAATTCGATTCGAGTCATGATCGTAACCAGACGTTCAGCTTCAAACTGGGTGCTGGCCAGGTTATTGCAGGCTGGGACCAGGGTGTTGCCGGTATGAAGATCGGTGGTACCCGTAAGCTGACTATCCCGTCTGAGATGGGTTACGGTGAGCGCGGGGCGGGTGGTGTTATTCCGCCGGGTGCTACGCTGGTGTTTAAAGTTGAGTTGATCGGGCTGAGTTAATCTAGCGTTTATCGATTCAGAGGGCCGGGCTGATTTTCAGCCCGGCTTTTTTATTGGGTGGGATTTGTGGTTTGTTGTTGTGCGATATTGATGTACTGCAACTCTGTAGGAGCGGA
>CBDUKK010000267.1:0-3372 GCA_965367795.1 uncultured Gammaproteobacteria bacterium | reverse complement strand
CCTTGTTCGCTATGTATGAGATGACCAGGGCTGCGCCCGCGCCGATGCCCGCGCCTTTGGCCGCATTAGTGGTTTTTTCTTCACCCGTGTATGGGTCGTACGTAGTACAGCCGCTGAGTACCGTTACGCTGGCGATGCTTAAAGCTAAGATTAAATTTTTCATGGATTAATACCTGGTTAGTAATCGAAAGTCATAATTGCGAGTATTTTCCTATAATCCGAGTGCAATAGATATCTAACAATATAGGTAGGGTGATCGCTCAAATAATAGAGGTGGGTATTCATGAGAAATAACGATATCATTCAGTCTCACTGATCCGATTTTCTAAATTATGAATATTGAAAGGTATATTATGAAAAATGCTGCACCTATGGTACTGGCTGTAGTATCACTACCGCTGTTTTTAAGCGCTTGCCTGAACACCACAGGTAGTCCAGCCATGCAACAAGGCACCGTGTTAGTCAGCGAGGTTGTTACGGTATGTGGCGCTATTGTCGGTGGCCAGGCAGAACAGCGAATCAATGAAGAATGGGCCAAATATCCCGAAGCTGAGGTCAGTCGCCCGATGGTCGAATCAGTGGCAAATGTGTTACTGAGCGATCCCGAGGTTCCTGCCGAGCAGGGATCAAATCAGTATACCAGGTACATGACATGTGCTGCCGGCCTGTTCGCTACGAAGGAAGCGATGAAGTAACTGCGCTACTTCGGGGGCATAATGTCGGCTCATTGCCTGAGGCGGTAGCCGGTTTTAAACATCCACCAGACGATGAGCAGGCAGGTGCTCAGGAATCCCAGGATCATGGTGAGGCTGAGGCCGACACTGACATCGGCGACTTCAAAGAAGCTCCAGCGAAAACCGCTGATCAGGTAAACCACCGGGTTGAACAGGGTGACGGTCTGCCATGCCGGTGGCAGCATGCTGACCGAATAGAAACTGCCGCCGAGGAATACCAGTGGCGTGATCACCAGCATCGGGATGAGCTGCAGTTTTTCAAAATTGTCTGCCCATAAGCCGATGATGAAACCGAACAGGCTGAAGGTGATGCAGGTGAGTACCAGGAAGCTCATCATCCACACCGGGTGAGCGATATCCAGATCCACAAAAAAACCGGCAGTGATGAGAATGATGATACCGATGATAAAAGACTTGGTCGCCGCTGCCCCGACATAACCGATCAGTATCTCGACGAATGATATCGGTGCTGACATCACCTCGTAGATGGTGCCGGTAAACTTGGGGAAGAAGATGCCAAACGAAGCGTTGGTGATACTCTGGGTCAGCAGTGCCAGCATCATCAGTCCGGGAACGATGAAGGTGCCGTACGGTACGCCTTCGATCGTCTGTATGCGTGAGCCTATCGCCGAGCCAAACACGACGAAGTAAAGTGCCGTCGAAATCACCGGGGAGGCGAAGCTCTGCAGCAGGGTTTCCCAGGCGCGCAGCATCTCGTACTTATAGATCACCTTGATGGCCTGGATATTGATGCCCCGGTTACGCTTTGATCGCTGCTTCATGACTTCTCTTTCACCAGACTGACGAATATATCTTCCAGGGAAGATTGCGATGTATTAACGTCCTGTAACGACAGGCCTGAATCGCGCACCGCGTCCAGCAGACCGGTGATGCCGGTCCTCTGCTCATGCGGGTCATAGGTATAGGTGAGCTGAGTGCCATCAGCCGATAACTCCAGCGCCCAGGCGGACAGTGTTTCAGGTACCGCGTTTATCGCCTGTTTGAGTTCGATGACCATCTGTTTCTTGCCCAGCATGTGCATCATGTTCTGCTTGTCATCGACCAGTAGTAACTCACCTTTATTGATGACGCCTACCCGGTCGGCAATCTCTTCAGCCTCTTCGATATAATGCGTGGTGAGGATGATGGTAACGCCTGATTCGCGCAGGTCTCTTACCAGTGTCCACATATCTTTTCTCAGCTCAACGTCGACCCCGGCGGTAGGTTCGTCGAGGAACAGCACTTTAGGTTCATGTGCCAGTGCTTTACCGATGAGGACGCGACGTTTCATGCCGCCCGAAAGGGTCAGGATATCACTGTTTCTCTTGTCCCACAGTGACAGCTTCTTCAACAGTTGCTCCAGGTAGGCTTCATCGGGTTTTTTGCCGAACAGGCCTCGGCTGAAGCGGAGCGTATTGATCACCTTGTCAAAGGCGCCGAGAGTCAGTTCCTGGGGAACCAGCCCGATCATGGCCCTGGTGGTGCGAAAGTCGGTAACGATGTCATAATCATCCACTCTGACCGTTCCTGTGCTGGCGTTGACGATACCGCAGATGATCGAGATAAGCGTGGTCTTGCCTGCTCCGTTGGGGCCGAGCAGTGCCAGGATTTCACCGCGAGTGATATCCAGGCTCATACGCTTAAGCGCCTGGTGACCACTGCCATAAGTCTTGGATAAATCTGAGATGGAAACGACGGTCTGCATAGTTTATCGGTGTGTCACCGTTTATCGGAAAGTGTGTGGTTAGCGCGTAATGGCGTTCAGTTTACGCTATTATCAACCAGTATTTAATCTGGAGTAATCAAAATAATAGAGGTATGATTGCCCTGACACTACTATGTTCCACTACCAGGAATTAAGGCGTTAATAGATGGTATCGATATTGCCACGAAATAAAGATCAATGACGATCCTTTACGATATCTCAAGATTCTGTGATGCTTTCGAGGCACAGGTCTCGGCAATAGAGTATCTGAAGCCCGAGTCGATTCCAGAAAAAGATCTAAACCGCATCCAGCTGTATAAGAAATCCCTGGTCATGTCCGCTATCGATACACTCGCCGGATACCGTTTTACTAAAGAAAATTACCGGGAGCTCAACAGGCTCAATAAAAAGCGTTTCGTGAGGTTTATCGCCGAGTTCGGCGAATGGAAAAATGGCCCACTGATAAGTGTTCCGTACCTGTTCGAGCAGTTGGCTATAAGGGATCTAAAGGGATCCGAGTTATTTGATTTCTTGTATACCAGGCTTTCCAGTTTCCAGGAGACTAAAAAAGGCACCATCCTGCTGATCGAGGATGTGGATGTGATGGCCGCTGAATTGTTCGAACTTGCTACCACCGAGTACGAGGAACAGCTGATTTTGAAAAGCCAGCATTACTCTCTGTTCTATGAGTACCGGAACTGCAAGATGAACACCCTGAACGAGTCTGGCGGTATGATGGAATCGTTTCAATATGCCCGCCCGAACTATTATCCCGACAGTATGGGTGAGTATCATGACCTGATACGATGGCAGCTCTCATATCCCCTGGCGCACTTCAACACGCTGTTCAACAGCTGCCTGAAAAACATGAAACAGTATTTTATAAAGATTAATTTCGAGCCATACGCCTAGTCCCGCCAGGTTTCTGTATTC
>CBDUKK010000266.1:0-3374 GCA_965367795.1 uncultured Gammaproteobacteria bacterium | reverse complement strand
ATGAAACACAACAATTATGAAATACAAAAAAAGGGAGCCTGTGATACAGCTCCCCTTTTTCATACCGTTAGATAAATGATTAACGATCCAGTATCGCGTCAACCATTTCCTGGCTTAAGACCTGTGCCTGGTAGTTACCTTTACCGATAATTTTCTCGATGTTATTCACGTAAGCTTCCAGGTGACTATCTGATCCGTCGAGCAACGAGCTGTATAGTCTTTGAATGTCAGGCTTACCGGTATATACCTTGCCGCATTCGGTGACATCATTGATGCCGTTATCTGTCTCCACGATCACCTGCGGACACTGATTGATGTCCATCATATCGAGCTCTTCGATAAAAGCGCCTACATACAATGCCTCTAGCTCGCTGATTGAAGCGCGCTCGACCAGTTCATTATATTTCTCAGTGAAGTACCAGCCGAAGTCTTCACCCGTGTATGCACCAACATTATCATTAGTATTTGGGTCTTCGTAACCATACTTCTCTATCATGGCTTTGACAGCCGTCATATGCTGTTGTTCAGAATCATCTATATTGCCGAAGATGGCCGAGTCGGGATACATGGTACCCAGTGTCTGATAGACGTCACGTGCAAGCTTTTCCTCTTCACGCATGAAAAAAAGATGTGCCTTTTCGTTGTAATAAAGTCCCGCATCATCGGTAGAGGTCGATTCCACATTACTTGCGAAAGCACCGCCGGAACCAGCAATAAAAGCGAGAGAAATTAAACCATTAAGCAAAACCTTATTTAGAAGTTTCATTTTCACAAACCTTAATAAACTTTATGGAAAATATTTTTTCTCATTTATAATTTTTGCTCATTTAGTCATCCTGATCCATTTATATCAGGATAAGACAACATTATTAACTTCTACCCAGGGCGTCATTGAGAATGGTCAGTTTTTATAAAAATACTCATCTTTTCATATTAGAGATCGACCCTGCCTGCGAACCCTGGGTTGAACCTGGTATCGTGCCTTGCATCGACCCAGGCATCGATCCAGGCATTGAACCTGGTATAGAACCAGGCTTAGTCAGCGTGCCAGGCATAATGTCGTTACCGGGCTGATTGCCAGGTTCAGGCGTCTTCCGCCCTCGTGGCAGAGAGTTCGAATCGATTATTTGATCGAGCTGGAGCTGACCTGAGGCCGCTTTCTGCAGCTGCAGGATCTTGATACCCAGTTGATCGTTCAATGTTTTATTCGATTTTTTCTCTAGCTCTACTGTTTGCACTCTGCCATCCAGCTCAAAAGCAGCGCTGTCATTTTTAACATGTGTCTGAACCAGCCAGCGCACAGCTCTTCCGCTAAATGGCAGATCGGTCTGCGCACGTATCAAGCTCTGTCCGGCAACTGCCGGTGTAACCCGGGTAGACAGAATCGTTTTCTCATCGACACGAAAACCAGAAACAGCAACGGTTGCGCCGACTGCAGGCAAGGCGAGCTGATGAACCGGCTGGATAACGCTCTGACCATTGACTGTAAAGCTAAAGGTCTGCGCGTCGACTGCTTCGACCTTACCGATCACTTCATGCCGCAGGTTAATGGTCTGTGCCTGCGTGTAATCATTGCCATCCGTAGTAAGCACCTCGACGACATCACCTATTTCCAGCTGCCGGGGTTCGGCGGTTTTACCGTCTATGGTAAACGCTGTTTCATTGTCATATTCGATCTCGATACCATTAACAAAGATGCTTCCAAAACCGGTTATTTTACCCAGGATGCCGGTGCCACCCAGTCCGCTGCCGCTGCCTGTAGCTGCCAGCATACCTGTGCCGCCGATACCGATATCCTTGTCTTCATCATTAGCTGCGAGTCTCATGTTTGACTGTGGCGTGGTACAGGCTGCTATCACTGTAACCAGCAGAAAAATAATTATTCGGTACATATTGCTCATCATTAAGACTCCTTACCTGTATCAGGCTCGTTATCAAGCTGTGCCTGATACCAGTAAACACCCAGCCGGATGCGGTAGTTCGCATCATCTTTATCTTTGTCTGCATCGTAGAACTTGATGGCCTGTTTGTTCAGTTGCTGCAGCAGCTCATCACCTTTCTTGCCGGCGATAGCATTCAACTTGTTCACCGAACTTTCGGTTAAGGATGCATAATAAACGCTGCGCTCAAGCATCGGTGCCTGGTCAGCGATGATATTGTTGACACAGCTGGCCAGGTGATCATGGACATTATGTCCAAGGTAATAGGCCATCTCTGTAAATTCTTTATTGGTCACAAAAGCTGACTTCTTCAGGATGACATGATCATCTTTTAAACTCACCATGCCGAGGCGTAACCATTCTTCCAGGATTACTTTTGGCCTGACATCTTTGCTGACACTTGAAACCAGCTGTTCAAATCCTTGTTCACCCTTACCGCTCTTCGCTAGCTGCCTGGGGGCACCCTCATCATCAAGGTAATCCGGCATGCTGGTCCACCTGGCGACGATCTCACCGCTTAACGATGCTGAACTGGTAATTTTTACATCTGCCAGATCAGACTGCTGACGGATTCGTTTGATATCTTTTCGATGCACTCCCGTGAGTACGAATACTCGGCTATCACTGGGTTTCTTATCATCCAGTGAAAACTCTTTATCTGCCACCTCGACATATAACTCTTTCATCAGCTCACGAAACTGTGGAAAGGTAATGCCTTTTTCAATCAAAAGGCGTATCAACGGTCGACACAGCATGACGACAGCTTTTACCAGTGCCACCTGTGTTTTGTTATATCCGTGTTGACTCATATTAATTTATGCCCGCAGCTATTATCAGTTAGATGATGTGGATCAAATTTTTCGACATTATATCTTGACGTGGGAAATATTACCACATATTATAGCACTCGTGGGATTAATTCCCACTCTTTTTTTAAAGAGGAACAGTCAAGATGAAACAATTCAAAACAATTTGCAGTATCAGTGCTGCAATTTTATTAGCAACAGCAGCTAACGTTAACGCAGAAGAAGCTGGCATGACGCAAACACTGAGTCAGGAACGCTCACGTACACAACTCAACCTGCAGGTACCTATGGCCGATTTTGCACAGTCACAGAACCGTGAACAACATACGGTGAAGAATCAATATCAGAATCAAAACCAGTATCAATACAGATACATGAACAAACACCAGAATAAACAGAGTGACTCTGGTACCAGCTCATCGATGAACCGCATGAATACGACAGATCGTTTTATGCAAGGCAGTTCCGCCACCGGTTCCATGAATCGCACGAACACTGCGAGCCGCTCTATGCGCTCAGGCCGTCGCTAAGGCCTTCTGACTGGTGTCAGGCCACCAACTCCCCCCAATTCAGGTTGGTTTATGCGCTTGAACTAAGACTCACCAGTCCATAGAAAACGGTAAGTGTA
>CBDUKK010000265.1:0-3393 GCA_965367795.1 uncultured Gammaproteobacteria bacterium | reverse complement strand
CGCAAGGCCTGACAAAAAGAACCGAGTAAATGATAAGCGCCCAAAACACACATCAAAAAATGACTCTACATAAAAATCGAATATTCCAAAGCGAACATACCCCATAAAAACTATACGAATAAAACAAATCCTCCCGTAGAATACTCCCGTGATAAAAAAAGAGACAGGTCATGGCTGAATTTATACCAGGTCAGCGCTGCATCAGCGATGCCGAACTCCAGATGGGTCTGGGCACCATCATCTCGGTTGAACAGCGTACCCTGACAGTATTATTCCTGGCTACGGGTGAAACTCGTACCTATGCAAAATTAACGGCTCCGTTGACGCGGGTGATGTTTTCAATCGGAGACTCGATAAACACGCATGATGGAGTGAGGATTACCGTTAAAGAAGTTTCTGAGAATCATGGTCTGCTCTGCTACAGCGGAATAGATGCCAAAGGCGAAACACATCACATCGAAGAAGCGGAACTGGATAACTTCATTCAGCTGAACCGTCCATCAGAACGCCTGTTCAATGGCCAGATCGATAAAGATAACTGGTTTGACCTGCGTTACCAGACTCTGTATCACAAGAACCGCCTGGCAAGATCGGACCTGTACGGTCTGACAGGCAGTCGTACCAGCCTGATTGCGCACCAGTTATATATCGCCCATGAAGTCGCTAACCGTTATGCGCCGCGTGTGCTGCTGGCCGACGAGGTTGGCCTGGGTAAAACTATCGAAGCGGGCCTGATACTGCACCACCAGATTCTCACTGAGCGTGCGAAACGCGTATTGATCGTGGTTCCAGAGACATTGATGCATCAGTGGCTGGTGGAGATGCTGCGTCGCTTCAACCTCCACTTCAAGATTTTCGATCATGATCGCTGCAGGGACCTGATAGACGCTGATGAATATGAAAATATTTTTCATTCGGAACAACTGGTATTGTGCAGTATCGATTTCCTGGTCAGTAATGCTTCCATATTTGAACAATGCGTGTTCGCTGACTGGGACCTGATGGTCGTTGATGAAGCACATCATCTACAATGGTCGGCAGAAGAACCGAGCATCGAATATATGGTCGTTGATCAGTTGAGCCAGCAGACCAAAGGTGTTCTGTTGCTGACAGCCACTCCCGAACAACTTGGTAAGGAGAGCCACTTCGCGCGTTTACGACTGCTCGATGCTGAACGCTTCCCTGATTTTCAGCAGTTTGTCGAGGAAGAAGATAACTATGAACCTTATGCGCAGGTGATAGAGGATCTACTGAACGATAAATTACTCAGCAGTCAGGATATCGCGTTGATCAGAGAGACGATCAAGGAAGGCGATAACCTTGGCTTACTGGAGCTGGTTGAAAAAAATACTGCGGCAGATGATGAGGCCGTTCAGCAGGCGCGTTTCGAACTGGTCGAACACCTGCTCGACCGCCATGGCACAGGACGAGTACTGTTCAGGAATACACGCTCTGCAGTCAAAGGTTTTCCTGAGAGACAGCTCAGCTCTTATCCACTGCGGCTGCCAGAAGAATACCGTGCCTTGAATCATGCGGAAGTCAGTGAACTGCTAACCCCTGAGCTTTTATACCAGCGTGACAATGCAACACTGCACTGGACGCAGATCGACCCACGTATCAGCTGGTTGAGCAATAAGTGTGCACAGCTGCATCCTGAAAAGATACTGGTGATCGCAGCCGATGCGGCAACGGCACTGGATATAACACAGTACTTTAAAACGCAGACCGGGCTCCATGCCACCGCCTTTCATGAAGGATTGAGCATCGTCGAGAGAGACCGCGCCGCTGCCTTTTTTGCAGATTTTGAAACAGGCAGCCAGATCCTGGTATGTTCAGAGATCGGCAGTGAGGGCCGCAACTTTCAGTTTGCACACCACCTGGTTTTATTTGACCTGCCGATCAACCCTGACCTGCTGGAACAACGCATCGGCCGTCTCGACCGTATCGGTCAGACTGAGACGATCAATATCCATGTGCCCTATTTCGAAGAGTCAGCGCAATCTGTCTGTTTCCGTTGGTACCACGAAGCACTGCAGGCTTTTTCACATACCTGCCCTGCGGGTCATTCGGTATATAAACATGTCCAGCATGTGCTCTATCGGACCTTGAGTGAGGTCAATGAAAAAGGCAGCGTTCCTGAAACCTTAAATACACTGCTTGAGCAGTCCAGAGATTACTACGTCGAATTGAGTCAGTCGCTGCAGCGTGGTCGAGATCGCCTGCTCGAATATAACTCATGCCGCCCGGCTGTCGCACAGGACATCAAGCGTCGTGCTGACATCGAAGACAGCTCGTCGCTGTTGGCCGACTATATGGAGAGCGTCTATGACTGTTTCGGAATCGATACCGAGTTACATAGCGAGGGCTGCTTCGTGATAACACCGACGGAGCATATGATCAATAACTTTCCCGGCCTGGCGGAAGATGGCATGACGATCACCTATGATCGGAATGTGGCCTTGAGTTTCGAAGATGCCCACTTTATCAGCTGGGAGCACCCGCTAACCAATAATGCCATCGATATGGTGGTCACCAATGAGATGGGTAATACTTCGGTTACAGCGGTGGAATACAAGGCTGTGCAGGCAGGCAGTGTCCTGCTCGAGTGCCTTTTCTCCCTGGAAAGTGCGCCTATCGAAGAGTTGCAGAGCAGCCGGTATCTGCCACCGACGATGATACGTGTCGTCTGTGATGAACGCGGTGCTGATCATCATCTGAAGCTGCCACATAAAACCATCAACGAAGGCCGCCAGTTTGTCGACAAAGGTGTCGGTAACAAGGTCGTCAAAGCCAAGAAAAAGATACTCAAAGCGATGTTACAGCGCAGTGAGAAATTTGCAGAGTTGAAGTCTGCTAAATTACTTGAACTTGCACAAGAAAATGCAAGCAATACATTAACTATTGAAATCAATAGATTAAAAGCACTTTCTAAAGTAAATCCTAATATAAGGACAGAGGAAATCCAGTATTTTGAGAAGCAATTATCGATGTTGACGGATGTTATTGATGCCGCAAACATCCGCCTGGATGCCGTCAGGGTGATTGTTGCAACCTAGTATGATTTCAGGAAATGTTTGCTGATGAGGCCTACCAGCTGAAATAGCTGAAGCCCTGTTCCTGCAACTGCATGATGCCCTCGACACCGATGGGTATGATTTCTGCAACTGCCAGCATGTCTTTATCAGTCATTTCCAGGCTCTTCATCGTGTTACCGCAGGCCTGAAATCGAACGCCATAGGCGGCGAGTGATTTTACTCGTTGCTGTTGTTCGGGTCGTATCAGACGCCTGGGATGTTGCGCCAGCAGGTTTACCCCCGGGCCAAGAGTGGTTACCACGAGTTCTATATCATCACCATATTTACGCAGCATTTCGCCGCATGAAAAAAGTATATG
>CBDUKK010000264.1:0-3399 GCA_965367795.1 uncultured Gammaproteobacteria bacterium | reverse complement strand
ACGCATTTAATGAAGCAAGAGAAAAACGGCATGAATATATAACGGTAGAGCATCTACTGCTTTCACTGCTAGACAATAATAGTGCCAGCGTCGTATTGCAGGCCTGTGGCACTGACCTTAATCTGCTCAGTGTCGAACTCAAAGAATATCTGGATAACAATACCCCCGTTTTTGGTGATGTTGTTGGTGGCGAAGTACAGCCTACTTTAGGCTTCCAGCGTGTACTGCAACGCGCAGTCTTCCACGTGCAATCTTCCGGGAAAAAGGAAGTGGTTGGTGCAAATGTGCTGGTTGCCATGTTCGGTGAGCAGGAATCACAGGCTGTTTACCTGTTGAACCAACAAAACGTTAACCGCCTGGATGTGGTCAACTATATCTCTCACGGCATCACAAAAGTATCCAATGATACTGAGAAACTCGAAGATCACTCTGATCAAAGTACAGGGCAGGATGCTGATGCACAGCCTCTGGAAAATTTCACAACTAATTTAAATCAGCGTGCCATGCAAGGCCTCATCGACCCTTTGATCGGTCGAGATGATGAAGTTGAAAGGACAGTGCAGATATTATGTCGACGTCGTAAGAATAACCCCTTGCTGGTCGGTGAAGCTGGAGTCGGTAAAACAGCGCTGGCTGAAGGCCTGGCTAAACGAATCGTCGATAAAGAAGTGCCGGAAGTGCTGTTAGACAGTACTATCTTCTCACTTGACCTGGGTTCTCTGGTAGCTGGAACCAAGTACCGGGGTGATTTTGAAAAACGTTTGAAAGGCGTTCTGAAGCAATTGAAACAACGTCCGGGAGCTATCCTGTTCATTGATGAGATCCATACCATTATCGGTGCAGGTTCCGCTTCTGGTGGTGTGATGGACGCTTCTAACCTGATAAAACCGATGCTGGCGAACGGTGAGCTCAAATGTATCGGATCAACTACCTATGCAGAATTTAGAAGCGTGTTCGAAAAAGATCATGCGCTCGCTCGTCGCTTCCAGAAAATAGACATCGAAGAGCCCAATATCGATGAAGCGGTTGAGATTCTAAAAGGCCTGAAAACACGTTTTGAGGAACATCATGACGTCAAATACAGTAATAACGCGTTGCGTGCCGCCGTTGAGCTTTCACAACGTTATATCATGGACCGTTTTCTGCCGGACAAGGCAATCGATGTGATCGATGAGGCCGGTGCTCAGAGGCAGTTGCAGGCGAGCGCTGGTAAATCCAACAAAAACTCGATCAACGTCCATGATATAGAAAATATCATCGCCAAGATCGCGCGTATTCCGGCCAAGACTGTTTCAACCTCTGACACTGATGCATTAAAGAACCTCGAACGTGACCTCAAGCTAGTGGTTTTTGGTCAGGATGATGCGATAGATACATTGACTACCGCGATACGTATGTCGAGATCTGGTCTGGGTGAACCCGAGAAACCGATCGGCTCATTCCTGTTTGCCGGTCCGACAGGTGTCGGTAAGACTGAAGTCAGCAAACAGCTCGCCAGCATCATGGGTGTTGAGCTGTTGCGTTTCGATATGTCTGAATATATGGAGCGTCATACAGTGTCTCGCCTGATAGGTGCGCCGCCAGGGTATGTCGGGTTCGATGATGGCGGTCTGTTGACCGAAGCAGTCAACAAACATCCGCATTGTGTTCTACTGCTCGATGAGATCGAAAAAGCACATCCAGAAGTCTTTAATATACTGCTACAGATAATGGATCATGGCACGTTGACTGACAGTAATGGCCGCAAGACTGATTTCCGGAACGTTATCCTGATCATGACCAGTAATGCCGGTGCGCAGTTAATGTCTCGCCGATCAATGGGCTTCACGGAGCAGCAGAACGAACTCGACGGCATGGAAGAGATCAAGAAAATGTTTACTCCAGAGTTCAGGAATCGTCTGGATTCAATCGTTAACTTTGGACCGCTGGACGCACACACACTTTCTAACGTGGTTGATAAGTTCCTGGTCGCTCTGGAACTGCAGCTCAATGAGAAGAAGGTTACTATCAATGTGGATAAAGCGGCTCGCCAGTTACTGGCTGAACGAGGGTATGATCCCAAGATGGGAGCAAGGCCGATGGCGAGGATAATTCAGGAGCTGCTGAAGAAACCGCTAGCCAATGACCTCTTATTCGGAGAACTGAGCAAAGGCGGTCATGTCGATGTGACGGTGTCCGATGAGAATGAACTTGCTATCAACATAGCGACGGAGACGGTCAAAGCCTGATTTGAAAAGCTGTCTGACGATGCAGGCAGCTAAAAGTGTAAAAGCTACAAATTAAAAAGGCCGCTGGTTTTTAATCTCAGCGGCCTTTTTTATAGAAAAAATTATTTGGCGCGGTAAACGATACGGCCTTTTTCAAGATCGTAAGGGGTGAGTTCAACAGTTACTGCATCTCCTGTCATGATACGTATGTAATGCTTGCGCATTTTTCCAGAGATGTGTGCGATTACTGTGTGTCCGTTTTCAAGTTCTACTCGGAACATGGTATTAGGCAGGGTTTCTGTTACCGTGCCTTCCATCTGTATTGCTTCTTCTTTAGCCATATATGATTTCTTGTTAAGTATAAAGTAAAGTAAGCAGAATGATTCCAGAATTGATCAAACCTGGTAAATATTTTACTGACTTTTAATAATGTTGCGCAATTATCGTTATTTTGAGCACAATCGCAAGTTATTTATCGAATTTCACCTGATTATTGTTGTGAAGTCGCCTTTTTTTCAGGTGAACTGGCCATCGCCGGGTTACCATTTTTTGGCAGCATGAACAATGGATCGATCAGCGTCTGATTGGCGTACACTGCAAAATGCAGGTGTGGCCCGGTAACGCGACCGGTCTGGCCGACATCACCGATGATATCTCCCTGCTTCACTATGTCTCCGGGTTTTACCGATATCTTGCTCAGGTGCGCGTATAAACTGATAATGCCCTGGCCATGATCAAGGTAGATCATATTGCCGCTGAAAAAGAAATCACCGGTGTCAACCACAGTGCCATCGGCTACTGCCATGACAGGAGTGCCTTCATCGGCAGCTATATCAAGCCCGCTGTGCGGGCGGCGTTCCTGTTCATTGAAAAAACGTCTTAGCCCGAAGATACTGCTTATCCGTCCGGTAACCGGCCAGATGAAATCGACCTTTGGCTCAGTTTCACTATATTGTTTTCTGGCTTTCTTTTTACGCTGGCTCTCGGCTGCGATACGTTCGCTATCCTGCTTGTTTGGGTTGACCTTGCGTTTGTTTTTTATTGTCAGATGCTGTTCATCATACTTTTTATACTCAACAGTTACCCTGGTATTTAGGCTAAGTCCATCAGCACGGCGGATAGAGAATTCGTAATCACCGGGTTTCTTGGATAACCCGATACCTGCCATAGCTACCCAGCTCTCCTTGTAAGG
>CBDUKK010000263.1:0-3414 GCA_965367795.1 uncultured Gammaproteobacteria bacterium | reverse complement strand
TGGCATGGGGATTGAGCGCGCAGGCTGACCAGGTACAGTCTGCGCTATACCTGGCTTCCGAGGACAAAATAACACATGAACAATATCGCATATTCGCGAATATCGAATGGTATCTAAATCAAAAAAATATAATCAACATCGGCGGTCTACTGGAAAAGAACGATTTCAGCAATACTGAATTCTCCCCCAGGATCGCCTTAACCCATGCTTTTACCAGGCAACACAAAGTTCGAGTTGGTATCAGCCAGGCAATCCGCAGCCCATTCATATACGAAGCGCTAGGCGAACTAAGTTACTCACAGGAACTAACTGCAGGTGGCACCCCTACCGGGTTAACACTGCTCGAGAACGTCATCAGAGGAAATATCGACCTTGAGAATGAGAAGATAACCAGCCATGAAATCGCCTACTTCGGTGAATTTTTAGACGCTTCATTATTATTCAATGCCAGGCTGTTTTATGATGAGGTCAGTAACTATATCGATACGCTAAAAGAAACCGACAGCAACAATGACCCATCAGTAATCTTATACAATGATGTAGTACATGTCTTCAGAAACCCTATCGACAATACCACACAAGGAATTGAACTCGAGCTGGACTATCACATCGATCACACGCTACGACTCATCGCGAGCGGTGCGATAATAAACATAAACAGTAACTCACTGGCGATGTCACTTTCTGCACCTCAGCATAGCTTCTCCCTGTTCCTCAGCAAAAGTTTCAATGAAAAATACGACGGCAGCCTGGGTTATTATTATGTAGAAGATTTTACCTGGACAGACTCGAAAGGAACGGGCGATTACAACATACTGGATTTGCGAGTGTCCAGGAACTTCAGGTTTGACAAGACGTATGGCAGCCTGTCAATCGTACTGAAGAATCTGCTGGATGACTACAGCGACTACAACGAGAACCCCAGAAACAGTAGCTCGCCGCTAGTCATTCAAAACACTGTGGCATATATAGACTTCAGGCTGAGTTTCTAGAACCACATCGATAGCATGAACAGGACTCAACAACAAGGATCTGTACGATATAGCAGCTTACTGCTGCTCTGTATGCTATTGACCTTAACATTCTACACGGCAAGACCCGGTGCCTCACCATCAGTATCTGCATCGTCGATAGAAAACGGACGATCACATAATGTCTATATCATTTTTTCACCAGAGAATGAGTTACATTCAAGCATCGTCCAGAAAATCTCGAAAGATTTAAAACTCAGACACCCCTCTATCGTTGTGTCAAATGTCGCTCCCGGTAAAAAAATAAAAACGGTCGATAGCGAAACTGACATAGTAATCGGCATCGGACCTGAAGGCATGAAAAGTGCTGAAACACACTATCCAGAGATCAAGAAACTGTTTATCTCTACCGACCCTAACAAATACAGATTACATGAAGACAGAAACAGGAATGATGCGATCCTGTATATGACCCAGAGCTACTGCAGGCAGATCCGTTTCATACGACAACTCAACAGGCAGTGGAAGATCATAAGTATATTGAACAGCAGGGAAAAACCGATAGACATCTCACAGATACAGCAGTGCGCCGACAAACATGATATGAAAATATATATAGTGAGTACCACCGGCAAAGACAATATCACTGATAAGATAAAACACGCGCTTCATCATTCCGATGTACTGCTTGCCCTGCCCGACAGTAATATATATAACAGCAAGTCAGTTAAGAACATCCTGCTGACAAGTTACCGATATAGAAAACCTGTGATCGCTTTCTCTAAGAACTTTGTCAATGCCGGCGCGCTCGCCGGGATCTACAGTGATACTGAAAAGATAGCCATGAGTGCAGGCAAGCTCATAGAGCAATATTTATATTCAGCGACACCCATAGAGCCTGTCAACTACCCTGATGCGTTTGACATAAGTCTCAATAGACAGGTATTCAGGGCGCTAGATATTCCATTACCCGATATCGATACAATCAAGATGACTCTTCAGCAGAAAGAAACAGATGCGTCAGGTGCGATGAGATGAGACAGCTAGGTATAAGTAAACAGATTCTCGTCATTGCAATATTACCCGCACTGGCAGTTTCAGCCATCCTTTCAACGTATTACATATGGAACCAGCTGGAGTACATATCTGAATCACTAAACAGGGACGGCAACCTCATCGTAAAACAGCTGGCGCCAGCTGCCGAGTATGCCGTCTATTCTGGCAACATCGAACTCATCGAGCCATTAGTTAACAGCACGATTGATAATAACCCCGTTCTTCGCATACAGATCTTTGACAAATACGATAACAGCATCCTCGATATCGATGCCCCGGGAGAAGAGACCGAAGGTAGCTTTCTGTCCGAAACATTGTTCGAGAAAGAAAGACAGTTCATATTCAGTGAACATATTTATTCTCAACAGATTTCTATCGAAGACGATGTAGAGAGTCGCGAAAATTCCAACCTGGATGACAAGAACATAATCGGCAGAGTGATAGTTACCATAAGCAATAAGTTTGCTATACAGGAAAAGTTAAAACAGGTGAAGCACGGCACCCTCATCACACTGGTGATACTGCTGTTAACGACACTGGCGATTATCGGGGCCAGCAAAGTGATCACTCGACCGATCAAATCACTAACACGTACGGTCAGAAACATAACCGCCGGCGACCTTGATACGCCGATCGAACTAAGTTCCACTGGAGAGCTCGGCATCCTCGAGTCCTGTATCAATCACATGAAAAACGAGCTGAAAGATTCCAGGACAGACCTCGAGATACAACTCAATGTCTATACGGATGAACTCCAGCAGACACTGGAAGAGCTGGAGATAAGAAATGCGGAACTCGATATTACACGCTCCAAAGCGATATATGCCAATAATGCAAAATCAGAGTTCCTTGCCAACATGAGCCACGAGATAAGAACGCCGCTTAGCGGCATCATAGGATTTACCGAATTATTACAGGGCACCCAGCTAACCGCTCAGCAAAAAGACTACTCGAATACGATCTATAAATCGTCAAAACATCTACTGGAGATAATCAATGATGTTCTTGATCTATCAAAGATAGAGTCTGGTAAGACAGAGATAAACACCAGTAAATTCAACCTCGTCGATATCATCGAAGACATAATAAACCTGTTGAGCACCAGTGCACTGGAGAAGAATGTCGAACTTATATACAGGATCGAAAAAGATGTGCCGACAATCATACATTCTGACCCGTTTCGAATACACCAGATACTGACTAACCTTATCGGTAACGCTATAAAGTTTACAGAAAAGGGGTACGTCTACCTGCAGGTCACCCTGGGTGAGATAAAATATACTGAAACCAGTATCAAGTTTACCGTTTCCGATACTGGCATCGGTATGAGCAATGTCGATAAGAAAAAATTATTTAAAGCCTTCACCCAGGCTGATACCAGCATAAC
>CBDUKK010000262.1:0-3456 GCA_965367795.1 uncultured Gammaproteobacteria bacterium | reverse complement strand
TGCCTGATGAACAGCGCTCGCAGGTACTTGTCCTCGGCATCCTGGAATCGTTTCTCGTCCTTATCCAGACTGGCCCATTGTGTCAGAGTCGCAGCGATCGCCGTCCTGTTAGCAAGCGCCTGTGATATGGCCAGTGAATTTGCCAGTAGTGACACTCGTTCTTCCTTATCATCACTCGCTTCCGCTTCGAAACGGAGTATACGTGCGTTATGTGACTGCTTACCAGAATTCTGCTGTTGCAGGACCTTATACTTTTCCAACCACTGAAGTCTGTCGTTATCGCTTCGCAGGAAAGCGATAGTGGTACGGTTCTTTAATGCGGCAAGCTTGATCGTCGTATCTTTGCTATCGAGCACCTCGTCCAGTTCCTGTACAGCATGCTCATACAGGCCTTCGTTGATCGCCAGTGATGACCTGAGCAGGGACAGGTGTTCGTTCAGTCCATCGAGCGAAGACTGCTTGATGATGCTGTCAGCCCTGACCAGGTACTGTGCAGCAATGTGGTTGTAGTTGATGGCCATATATGCCGTTGCAAGATTCAAACAGCTATTGGCGATGCCGAGCTGGTTGTCTATGCTTCGATATTGCAGCAGTGCCTTCTCGAACTTGTCGATAGCGTCTGCATAGTTATTGTTATCGTAATTATAGATGCCCTGATCTAGCAGTTTGGCAGGCGAGCTAAACGATTCTGAAACCGGTTTTTCTGCCGGTCCGCTGGAGCACGCGATCAACATTGTCGCTAACAGTGGAATGGCCAGTCTGAAAATATAATGATGCAGTCTCATCGATGGTTTTTCCATGATCACTCTGTCGCTTCAGGTGTGGTTAAGGTCTGCTTGTCGTCCTTGGGCATGTTGCTCGATAATGGCCAGATCTTCTGAGAAGCCCTGATCGTCTTATCGGCTTCATCCAGCAGCGGCTTCACCTTGTCAGTCAGTTCGGGCATCTCATCGACCTGCTGCTGCAGGCTTATGAGTAATAGCCGGGTCTGCTCGATGATGCCTCTGGTCTGTTCGGTGAGCTGCTTCAGGTTTGCGGTAGTGGTCACAACATCATCCTGCATGTCCTCGTTGAAGATCGCGTTTCCTGCTACCCCTTTACCCTGCCTGATCTGGTGTGTGATGACTTTAAGGTCATTACTGATCGAGTCCAGGTTGCTGAGATTCTCGCCGATCTTCTGTGGGTCGATCGCCTGCAGGATATCATTTATCTTCTTTATAGAATCCTGAAGCGTCACCAGTACCGGCTCGAACTTGGCCACCAGCTGCACCAGGTTGAATGATTCCTTGATGACCAGTGTGCTGCCGTCTTCTATCACCGGTAATTGTGGTGAGCCGACAGAGATCTCGATGACTGATTTTCCGAGCAGCGCAAACTTGAAGTTCAGCAGCTCGGCAGTGGAATCAGTACGTATAAGTTTCTGATATTTTTTTAATATCGACATGGTGATGACGACATTGTTTTCGTCGTCGATATCAACGTCGGTGACCGCGCCGATATCGAGGCCGGATATGATGACATTGGTGTCTTTGTTGACCGCCTGGATTGTACTCATGGTCGCGTACAGCGTTATCTCATCTTCGAACAGGTTCTGTGTTTTCTGTGAGGAGAGCAGTAACCAGACCAGCAGTCCGACCGCGACCAGAACGAAGGTGCCGGCCAGCTTCTCCTGCGCAGAGTAACTCAGGCGGTGGATATAATGAGCTCGCGTCCGCTTGTTCTGTCTACTGTTTGGCATTAGATGCTGACCTTGTTTTCCGTTTGCTGGATAAACCTGTTAACCATAGGGATATCACAATCCAGTATTGCCTGTGGCGAGTCGAAATAGATCATGTTCTCCCTGCTGGCAAAAATTATCTTATCAGAGATATCCAGTACATAACCGATATCATGGGTGACGAGCAAAAGTGACAGCCCCTGTTTGACCTGGTTTATTAGAAAGCGCTGAAACTTATGTTTGCTGTCAGGATTAAAGTGCGCAAAGGGGTTGTTAAATGCCAGCACCTCTGGCTCGAGCAGAAGGGCGCGTGCGACAGCAATCTTGAACTGGTGATCCTTGCTGATGTAGGCAGGCAGATCATCCAGGTTGATATCCGGGTCGATCTGTTCCAGCAGTTCGAGAGCCGATTCTGCCAGCAGTCCTTTTTCTACCTGTTTATCGAGCTGATGATAGAAGGCAGGAATTAATACATTAGCCAGGCCGTTCGCTGCAGAAAGCAGGGCTGTATACTCGTGCAGGTAAGCAACTTTCCTGCGGGTCATCGTCCAGTCCTGTTCGCTGAGGTTCATGGTGTCGATGCCTTTGATTCGAACACTGCCTGATAGCGGGTCTTCCAGCCCACAGATGGTTCTCAACCAGTTTCCCTTGCCGGAATAGTCGGGCCCGATGATACTGGTAACCTCGCCACGGGCGATGCCAAAATCAAGCGCATCGCCATGATACTCGAACGGCAGTTCTTCCGGGACCAGTCGTTGGCACTTGATGATAGCTGCGTCGTGCATGATCAGACGAATATCACAAAGGTTAACAAACTGTCGATCACGAAGACGAAACTAAGACTCTGTACGATGGACGCGGTCGTGCGTTGTGGCACCTCTGTCGCAGAGCACTGGACACGCAGGCCGTTATAACAGGCGACGGTTGCGATGACGTATCCGAAGATGATATTTTTCACCACGAAGATGCTCATGAGGTAGGGCGTGAACGAATTGCTGATCTTGAAGATGAAATCAAAATGTGCAGGATTTACGAACAGCGCGCTGATCAGGATGCCGCTGAGCAGTGCGATCACGGTAAAGTAGACGGTGATCGCCAGCTGTGAGATAGCCGTACTGATGATGCGGGGCGCGATCAGGTAATCGTTGATATTAACGCCCAGGTTCTCCAGCGCTTCGATCTCACCATGTAGTTTCATATTGCCGAGGTCAACGACGATAGCAGAACCGGTGCGGCTGATAATGATGATGGCAGCAAGAAACGGGCCGGCGCTCAGACAGATGACGGTGATGAGAAGATTAACGATATCGTTACTACCGCCGAGCGAGTTACTGATAGATATCAGGCGGAAGGTGAAAATGAATCCGGTCGCAAGCCCGAGAAAAGTGATGGTCGGCAGGGCGTCGACGCCGGTAAAGATGATCTGTGCTACTGTTGTGGAATAACTGTGGGAGTCGAACAGCCTGTTTTTTCTAAACCAGTCACGCAGTGCAAGCATACTGAACGTCACCAGGTTGATAACGTATAATAGGTTTTTGATTAGCTGGCGTCCTGGCCAGCCGATCAGCGTGTTAGCCCAATCTGTTAGCGTGCTGCCCATGTGTGAGACTGACATAAATTGAATCTAAATTTCCTGAATGAAATAAATATAACACGATATAGCGTTTCAAGTTGAGCCAAAAATGTGCATAATTATCGCTACCTATGTCTATAGTTAAAACGCGATCAAAATCTGTATT
>CBDUKK010000261.1:0-3491 GCA_965367795.1 uncultured Gammaproteobacteria bacterium | reverse complement strand
GTAACGCGCGCGATGGTGTGATAGAGCATCAGGTTGTCGCTGTCTCCCGATGACAGGCTATCCATCTGCAGTATGTTCTCGATATATGACAGTGCATGATCCTCACCAGATCTGTCGCTGGCCTGGCCGCACTCCAGTACGACAGAAGGGCAGAAATCTGAAAAAGCCGAGGACTGAACACCCTTGGGGTCGGTGAAATAAACGGCGATGTCGCTGAATGCGGAAGCCAGCACCAGGCCATGAGGATTGAGGATATTGATACAGCCATAATGCGGATTCTTCCCCGTGTTGTTATGTATATCGATGCTGGCGAAAGGTTTCTTTTTCTGCATTATATTGGTGACGGTCTGCATCATGTCCTTTTCTGCTGAGTCGCTGTGGTGGCTGCCAGGCCAGATGCGGTTGTAGTCATCCTGGCTATCAAGTCTACGCTGATTTTCCCTGGCGGCTGCTATGTTGCCGATGAACAGCGATATCGCTCTTGGCAATGGTTCATTCCTGTATTTTTTTAACAGTCGTTGAATAGCATATAAACCTGTCGTCTCGTCGCCGTGCAATAAAGTACAGATGAATAATGGTTGCGGATTTACTCCTTCCAGGTGAAACAGGGTAGGTGCCTTAAGGATATCGAGCAGGTCTTCAGCTTTGGCATTGAGAAAATCATCAGGGATGTGGTGCATTTGATTTAACATGTTAATCTCTCGGACGTTGACTAGGTTGTCGTTTCAAAATCCCATTCATGTACTGGCTGACCAGACTTCTGATTCTTAAGATAGTTTAACGTGAGTAATGTTCTGTCATCTTGATGTGCGTTAAGGAAGTTCAACTGCCATTCACTTCCAGTACGGTTTTTTTCCACGCGTTGCTCGATGACAGAGAGGTAACGCCGGATGTCACGCTCATCTATTCCCATGCGGTTAAGGCCGGTTTCGGCTTCGATCAGTAACCTGTCCAGTATGATCTTTTGTAATGATTCGGTGTTCTTACTGAACCAGCTGGTCTTATGTTTGATACCTAGCTGAGCGGCGCGATAGAAGTTATTTTTAGCATCGGCGAATGGCATAGCGTATTCAGGTGGTCTGTCTGCCGTCGCATAATAATGTGCCAGTCCATAATAAAAAGCGATATTGGCGATATTGTCTATGGTACTGGGCGCAGCAGCACAGACGCGATGCTCGATGCGCAGATGTGGCGTCTGGTCTTCATCGAAACCGATCAAGGGCCGGTTCCAGCGCCAGATGGTGCCATTGTGCAGCCGCAGGTGCCTGACTTTATCTAATGCTGTTTCATACTGTACCGGCAGTAATATCGGGAAATGGTCGAAGTTTTCCTGGAAGCATTCGTAGAGTGAATCGCGGACATAATCAAAGCCAAAGCTGACCCGGTGTACCGGGCCGGCTGCTGCGCCGCCATAACCTCCGGTAGGTACGGCCTGTTCGAAGACGGGGATACGTGTCTCCTGCCAGAGGCGGCGACCGAATAAACAGGGTGAATTAGCACTGATGGCCACCATCGGTGCTGATAATATTATCGATGCATTATAATAACGGGCGGCTGCTTGCTGGGGGACCTGTGTGTGGATCTGCAGTGAGGTCGCTGCCGCCTCGAGCATCACATCTTTATGGCTTACCTGCAGGTTGTCTTTGCCATTGATGTTCAATGTGATCTCCAGGCCGTTGCGTTGCCTTAGTACCTGTTCGTTGAGGGCCTTGTAACGATCCATCAGCGATATGTTCTCAAGCGTGAGATCGCTGTCCTGTAATGTAGGCAGGATCCCTATACCGAGGAAAGCGCTATCCAGAGATTCAGCGGCCTGTGAACATTGTTGCCATAAGCTGTCGAGTTCACTTTCGAAAGTAGACAGTATGTTCCGAGATAAGTCACCTGGTGCAACGTTGAGTTCGACATTGAACTTTGCGAGCTCAGGGCTCAGCAGATCATTGTTGGCTTTTTTCAGGAATGACTCATTGATGGCGACAGGATTACCGGTTTTGTCTATCAACCATGCTTCGAGTTCGTAACCGGCCATCAGTGACGCAGAAGAGAAACGGTTTGTTTCAAACCAGTTTTTTACCAGTGCAGTTTCTTGTTTGAGACGAGAACTAAATTTCTGATAGTCAGTTTTAGTAAAACGACTGTATTGTATTTCTTCGCCCATTCGATAAGTATATTTTAAAAGTGGTTGAGGTGTGTATTATTTTTTCTGACGGTCCTAAAATAAAAAAACTTTTTTCAAGAAAGTTGTTTACATTGTTATTATAAAGTAGTAATAATACTCACTAACAAATGAGCAGGTATCCATATAATAATATTTTAAGATTTAATTTATTTAACAATTCTATTAACCGACTTCCGAGGTGTGTGCATGTCGAGAAAGCATGGTCGAGCGAAAAGACAAAAAAATAAATTACAACAACAAGATTACATGTCGGAGGATAACGTAGTCATCGATTTCCACTCCTCTCCGCATAACGATCCTTACCCTCCCTCCCTCTCTCGAAAATCCCCGTCACATCAATACCAGCCTCAGACTAAAATAAAACCCATCAAGCCCAAGAACAGATCTCAGGATATGTTTATGGCAGCGATCAAAACACATACACTTATATTTGGATTAGGTCCTGCAGGTACGGGAAAGAGCTACTGTGCAGCCGCGATGGCAGCACAGGCGCTTATCTCTGGTGATATCGATCGTATTATCTTTACCCGGCCTGCAGTAGAGGCGGGTAACAGCATGGGTTTTCTGCCTGGTAAGCTGGATGAAAAGTTCGACCCTTATTTCAGCGCATTTAAATCATGCCTGATAAGCAATGCCGGGAAAGGGGTGATCGAATGCGCGCTCAAAAATGGCAATATCACGGTTGAGCCGCTGGCGTATATGCGAGGTAAAACATTTAACCGTGCGTTCGTGGTTCTGGATGAAGCACAGAACTGTACGCCTGAAGAGATAAAGATGTTCATGACTCGCATCGGGGAGCAGTCTACCGTGGTGATAAGCGGTGATCTCAGCCAGTCAGATATCCGGTGTTATTCCGGTTTACATGATGCCATATGTCGTACCCATGCGGTTAAAGGTGTCTACGTTCATGAGTTCGAATATTCCGACATCGTAAGAAGTGATATCGTCAAAGATATTATCATGTGTTACGACGATGCAGAACATAAGATGCATAAGTATCGATCGGATTGTGTATGATGATATAGATATTTAGTTTATATGTAGTAGATCATGTTCAAGCTACTACAGTTTGTAAGGTCGTTCTTCTATCATCTCGATGCGAAGATCACTTCGATTCGAGATGATGGCAGGGCAGTTGATCTCAAAAAGATATTGCGCGATCAGATATCTATGCGATACATCGCGTGACAGGAAACGCAGTTTTTCATCAGGTTCGATAGCTGCTCCATGGTATGGCTACTGTCTTCCAGGTCTTCAGCGTCCATGGCGAGTTGATCGAACCTGGCATGGGTATCTCTGCCGAGTTTTTTGA
>CBDUKK010000260.1:0-3496 GCA_965367795.1 uncultured Gammaproteobacteria bacterium | reverse complement strand
TTTGTGCGAGCCACCGGATTGACCACGTCATTCGCGCCGATAACAAGTGCAACATCGGCAGTTGGAAACTCCGGATTGATCTCATCCAGGTCCAGGATCTTGTCATAGTCGACACCGGCTTCGGCCAGCAGCACATTCATGTGCCCAGGCATACGACCAGCCACCGGGTGAATAGCATATTTCACATCCACACCGCGTGCTTCGAGAAGGTCCTGCATCTCTTTTAACTTATGCTGTGCCTGGGCGACGGCCATACCGTAACCCGGCACGATGATCACTTTCTGGCCATAAGCCATCATGATAGCGGCATCCGTTGCCTGTATCTCTTTCATACTGCCTTCGATATCTTCTTCTGCCGCTGCACCACCGTCGCTGCCAAAACTGCTGAACAGTACGTTGGAGATCGGGCGGTTCATGGCTTTCGCCATCAGCTGGGTCAACAGGGTACCGGAAGAACCTACCACGGTTCCTGCGATGATCATCGCCGAGTTGTTCAGCACGAAACCTTCGAACGCCACCGCAAGACCGGTCAGGGCATTGAATAACGAGATCACCACGGGCATATCGGCACCACCGATCGGCAGCGTTACCATGACACCGAGAACGAGAGCCAGCACGAAGAATATGACGACATAATTAAAAGCAGGCTGTCCAGTAGCAACCAGGTAACCAAAAATACATACCGCGATGAACAGGGCGATATTCATCATCTGGTGCATTGGTAATCTCATGGTCTTTTTCATGATGCCCTGCAGCTTGGCAAAAGCGATCGCGGAACCCGAGAATGATACCGCGCCGATAACCGCACCGAGCACCGCCAGGATCTGCACTGTCAGACCATGGCTCTCGGCCCCGGCAGATAATTTAACCAGTTCGACCGCCGCGATAGCAGCAGCTGCACCACCGCCCATGCCGTTATACATGGCGATCATCTGCGGCATATCAGTCATCGCAACGCGTTTTGCTGAGATATAGGCCACTGCAGAGCCAACGATGATGGCAACCAGCATCAACTGCAGGTTAATACTGCCGATATCCAGTGTGATCTGCGGCGCACCGAAGGTAGCAAGCGAAGCCAGGACCATGGCGATACCTGCCCAGACGATACCGCGATGTGCGGTCACCGGTGATGACATCTGTTTCAGGCCGATGATAAATACAGCAGCGGTAACAAAATAAACGGCCTCAATAAGTAAATTCATTATTGCGCTCCTTCATTTTTTGGCTTCGCTGTATGGAACATCTCCAGCATGCGAACCGTTGCCACGTAACCGCCGACAGCATTTCCAGCCGCCATCGCTACCGCGATAAAACCGATAGTCAATTCGAGCGTACCGTCGGCATTGCCCATGACGATCATGGCACCGACCAGTACGATACCGTGGATAAAGTTAGATCCTGACATTAGCGGCGTGTGCAGGATGACCGGTACACGGCTGATGACTTCATAGCCAGTGAAGGCTGAAAGCATGAATATGTATAACGCGGGTAAACCTTCAATCATTATTCTGTACCGCCCGATTTCGTAGACTTGCTGTATTGTTCGTGCACGATCGCGCCATCACGGGTTAAAACACAACCAGCGATAACATCATCCTCAAAATTCAGCTCCAGATTACCGTCTTCAGTGACGAATGGAGATACCAGGTTAAACAGGTTCTTGGCATACATCTCACTGGCATGGATCGGCAATTCGCCAGCGACATTTAACGGTCCATGAATAGTGACACGGTCTTTGTACTGGATAGTTTCACCGGGCTGCGTCAGCTCGCAGTTACCGCCGCCTTCAGATGCCAGGTCGACGATCACAGCGCCGGTCTTCATGTCTTCTACCATGGCTGCAGAGATGATCTTCGGTGAAGGGCGACCGGGGATGGCTGCTGTACTGATGATGACGTCCGCCAGCGAGATATGCTTGGCCAGCACGTCCTGCTGCTGCTGTTTCTCCTCATCGGTCAATTCTCGCGCATAACCACCGACACCATCAGCACTGACACCGGTATCGATAAACTTGGCGCCCAGTGACTCGACCTGTTCGCGTGTTGCACTGCGGACATCATAGGCTTCGACGATAGCACCCAGGCGTTTTGCTGTGGCGATAGCCTGCAGACCCGCGACACCAACACCGATGACCAGCACCTTCGCCGGCCGGATGGTGCCTGCTGCCGTGGTCAACATAGGGAAGAAGACCGAGGCCAGCTGCGCCCCCATCAGTACCCCCATATAGCCGGCGATAGAGGCCTGCGATGACAGCGCATCCATCGACTGGGCACGGGTTATCCGCGGCACCAGCTCCATCGCCAGCGAAGTGATCTTCTTGTCACACATCAGCTCCATCATATCGGCGTTTTTACTGGGTATCATAAAGCCGACGATGGTGCAGCCGTCTCTCATCTGCTTCAGCTCGTCCAGGCTCGGTGGCATCACCTTGAAGACCAGGTCGGCATCTTTATAGAGTGCCGCCGCATCGGCAACGATTTCGACATCACTGAAATCCTCATCTTTGAAATAAGAGGACAAGGCAGCACCCTGCTGCATAGCGATATTGACACCTGTGGCGCTTAGTTTCTTGGCAACCCCGGGCTCTAACGCAATGCGTCTTTCACCTGGAGCAATCTCTTTTGGTACAACCAGCCTAGTGGGCATGGGGACTCCGGAACGTCAACAAAAATATAGGGCGGTATATTACATTATTCATAATTAGATTGGCTACTTATCGTTAGATTGGCCTATCAACCTGATAAATTCAACACCAGTCCTTTAGCAACACTTGAGCTATAAGGCCAAATCTGTCAGTCTTCGACGACAAACATCTAAAATAACCAACAACCCTAGAAATAACGTGTCTGAAAAAATCAGTTATCAACATGGCCCCCAGGAAAAACTGGGCATCCTCCTGGTCAACCTGGGATCACCGGACGCGCCCACGCCGTCAGCTGTGCGCCGCTACCTGGCACAGTTCCTTGCAGACCCCCGGGTCGTCGAGAGCAACCGGATTATCTGGTGGTTAGTCCTGCACGGCATCATACTGCGTTTTCGCCCGTCACGAGCAGCCAGGGCATATCGCAAAGTATGGACTGAAAACGGTTCACCCCTGCTGCACTTCACCCGATTGCAGACCCAGGCGATACAGAAAAAACTTGAAGACCGCTTCCGCGGACACGTGATTGCAGACATGGCGATGACCTACGGCAAACCATCGATAAAAAATGGCCTCGAGGGTCTAAGAAAAGCCGGTGCACGACGTCTATTGATCCTGCCGTTGTATCCACAGTATTCAGGCACCACCACGGCCGCCGTATGTGACCAGGTCACCGATGTACTCCAGGGCTGGCGCTGGCTACCCGACTTTCGCATGATCAACCAGTATCACGATCACCCGAAATATATCGAGGCCCTTGCCAACAGCATCAGCAGGCAGTGGGCTGAAAACGAGCGTGGAGAACTGCTATTGTTCTCATTTCACGGCATCCCGCAACGCTATGTTAATAACGGC
>CBDUKK010000259.1:0-3511 GCA_965367795.1 uncultured Gammaproteobacteria bacterium | reverse complement strand
CCCTGGATGACTAGGACCTCAACAGTTTTGGAATTCCTGAAGCCTGGGAAAAAACCAGTCATGGTCCATGATCGTTAGCCGACATTAGTCACATCACACTTATTAACACGATACACACTATACCTGGATACAGCAAAGAAACAGTAACTGCCAGGAGCTGCAAGCTGGTTGCAACAGTTTAACCACTAACCCAACTTGTAGCTATAAACCACGCATTCCGCGACTATAAGTCGTTCCAGGTTAGTGAGTACCAGTTGAGTTCGTCAGTCCTGGCTTGATGTCTAAAGCATATCAGTCCCATAAAGTGCCGGTATCAACCGGCCTTTTTAAAAGACTCTATCCCAACTGGGTAAACAAACGAACAAGCCCTGAATCACTGCCTGCTAAATTATCGGCATCGCTGATCGCCAGGATAGAGCAATCACCGTAACAGGCTTGAGTATTGGCATATCCCGAACACACTGATAGTGAGATGATGGCTACAGACATATTCCTGATCGATACGAGAAAACCTGCTTACCACGCAATACTGCTTCGGTGCTTAACCTGCGAGTAAGGGAAATAACTGCTTAAGGCCATTAGCCATTATCTCCACAGCGATAGCGGCCAGGATGAGGCCAAACAGACGGTTGATGATATTGAGCCCAATCTGCCCTAAAGCTCTGCCGATTATCGTTGCCATACGCAAAACGCCCCATAGCAACAGGCAGACCAGAAAGATACTGAGAACGACTAACAGGCCATGGTACTCAGCCTCAGAACGATGCATCTGGATGATCGCCGTACTGATGGAACCCGGGCCGGCCATTAATGGAATCGCCAGTGGCACTATGGCTATAGCACTTTTGTCTTCGGCTTCAGCCTCCTCCTCAGGGGTCGTGCGTACTGCACCTGTCTGACCGTTTAACATAGCAAGCGCCATCAGTAGCAGCACGATGCCGCCACCGACGCGAAACGATGCAAGGCTGGTGCCCATACCAGTCAACAGTGCTTCGCCAGTCAATGAAGCGATTACCAGCACCAGCAATACACTGACGGCGGCGATATTTGCTATGCGTGCACGTTCGTGATCACTGTATGTTTTTGTCAGGGCGAGAAATATCGGCACCGCGGCAAACGGATCGAGTATGACAAACAGTGCGATAATAAAGCGGGAGTATTCAGTCCAGTGTTCCATAAAGAGTATTCAGGTGTAATTTCAGTAGCGTAGAATCGGCATCGAGTATACGCTTTTTAGATAATCAATTGAGGTTTATAAGAGATGGAAATGCTGTCAGTTAATGCCCTGGTGTGGCTCGGTATACTATTCTGTATCAGCCAGTCGGCAATGTTTTCCGGTCTTAACCTGGCATTGATTGGCATCAGTCGTTTGCGCATCGAAGTAGAGGCCTCAGCAGGTAATCCGGCTGCATTAAAAATCCTGAAGCTACGCAGGGATGTCAACTTCCTGCTGACCACCGTGCTCTGGGGTAATGTCGGTATAAACGTGTTGTTGACCCTGTTATCTAATTCGGTAATGGCCGGGGTAACCGCTTTTCTGTTTTCTACGGTACTGATTACATTTGCAGGAGAGATCATCCCGCAGGCATATTTCTCTCGTCACGCCATGCGCATGGGGGCTCTGCTGGCGCCGGTGTTACGTTTTTACCAGCTGCTGCTGTACCCGGTGGCAAAACCCAGCGCCATGGTGCTCGATCGCTGGTTAGGCAAGGAGGGTATCAGTTATTTTAAGGAAGCAGATCTTCTCACCGTGATCCGTAAACATATCGAAGCGGATGAATCGGATATCGGGCACATGGAAGGCATCGGTGCGATGAATTTTCTCAAACTGGATGATATCGCGGTTACCCAGGAAGGCGAGGTGATCGATCCGGATAGTATTCTGAGTCTGCCGACGAAAGATGAGTTACCCGTTTTTCCCGCGTTTGAGCCTGAACCGAATGATCCGTTGTTACAGAGCATAAACCGCTCTGGCAAGAAGTGGGTGATCATAACCGATGAACATCTACAGCCCTGTATGGTGTTGAATGCCAATGCTTTTCTGCGTGCTGCTATTTTTAGTTCTGAACAGGTCAATCCCTATATTTTTTGCCACCGTCCTATTATCGTTAGCAATGCGAAGACCCTGCTTGGCAGAGTGATTACAAACTTGAAGGTCCATGGAAAGGCCGCAATGGATGATGTCATCGACAATGACCTTATCCTCCTCTGGTCTGATGATAAGCGTGTTATTACCGGCACTGATATTCTCGGGCGGCTGTTACGCGGTATAACCCGTCGCGATTGATCGCGATGCAGAAAAACACCTTCAGACTCTGTACCAGCATTTTTAAGAGTATGCACCTCTATTTGAGTATAAACAGGTTTTTCTGACCTGGTTAATTTTCACCCTGATGTCGAAAGCTCTTCTGCCACGAAACGCAATCATGCTTCGAGTTAACCAGCTCAACAATCCTGGATCACACCTTCCTCTCAAGTAGCGGTTGTTTAATTTTAAAACCATTACTATTGGGCGCTTGCTTCATCAAGCAGGTTCTGACTAATATATCACCATGTTTAAATATCTTCTGGGCATTCTGATCATACAAACTGCTACTGTCGCGATGACGCTAGCGGCAATAAAATCCGCTGACCAGGAGCTTTGGCTGGCGGTGTTATTACTTGCGCTGCTCATCGCTCTGGTTACCGCCTTCTGGTTCTCCTCCATCGCCAGCCATGCTAAAAAAGATGCGCTGGCAAACGCCAAAGATGGATTCTCCAGGGAGCGAGAAAAACTACGGCTTAACGCGGAACGCCAGAAGACCAGGCTTATGCGAAAAAGTCATGAAGAAATTCGCAAAGAAACCAATCGTGCACACGCCAGGTCCAGCTTCAAACTGGGCGCAGGTTTTATTGGTATCGTAGCCGCCGGCTCATTGATGATATTCAGCCAGCTGCTCACGCTGGGCCTGTTGACACTGGCTGTCGGTGGTGGTGCGCTGGGAGGTTATCTCATGCGTGTTCGGCAAGAGTCTATTTCGCGGCAGAAAGAGACTTTTGCTATCAGTGATGATAATAAACCTGTCATCGAGGCTCAGCCTGGTAAGGGTGATCCCCGTTAAATTAACTTTTAGTAAAGAGCAGGTCGTATCTTAAGATATACCTCGCGTGCACCACAAAAAGCCCTTCCTCTCAATCGAAGAGAAACCCTCAACTAAAAAATAGAGTTTTGATTCATCGATTATCACTCTGAGTGACATGATGACGGCGCCCAGTTATAACAGCTCCCTGCATCCCGCCCATCAACAACCCGTTCTGTATCGATTACCATGCAAGTTATTTATTGGTACTTTACAAACTTACAATCAATATAACCTGTTTAACAGGTATACTGCCCCGGGTTACAGGTTCATTATAAAAGCATGGGCCGGTTTTCCTGACATAGGAAACGGATGAATGATTTTTTAGCAGCAGAGTGAATCTATGCAATGAAGAATGATAGCAGGGACATGAACCGTGATCTTTATGGTTG
>CBDUKK010000258.1:0-3511 GCA_965367795.1 uncultured Gammaproteobacteria bacterium | reverse complement strand
CAATGCCGGTCTACTGGTTTTGATTGTCGATCTTCGCCCATGTGTCACGCAGCGTGACCGTGCGATTGAAACTCAGGTCTTTCGCATGGCTGTCTCTGACGAAATAGCCGGTGCGTTCAAACTGGTAATGCAGGTCCGGGCTGGCTTCAGCGAGTGCCGGCTCCAGTTTGCAGCCGCTCAGTACCTTTAATGATTCCGGGTTCAGATGCTCGATAAAGTTTTCTGTTGCTGCAGGGTTGGGGTGGGTGAACATCCTGTCGTACAGGTTGACGGTGGCATCGACCGCGTGTTCGGCAGAAACCCAGTGGATGGTGCCCTTTACTTTTCTGCCATCGGGGGATGAGCCGCCCCTGGTCTCGGGATCGTACTGACAGATCAGTTCGATGACTTCGCCGTTTTCGTCTTTGACGATATCGGTGCAGGTGATGTAATAGGCGTAACGCAGACGGACTTCGCGGCCGAGCGAGAGGCGGAAGAATTTTTTCGGTGCGTCTTCGAGGAAATCATCACGTTCGATATAGATGACTTTGCAGAAACTGATCTTGCGTGTACCCATCTCTTCTTTTTGCGGATGGTTTTTCGCCGTCAGTTCTTCGCTGTGACCGTCCGGGTAGTTTTCGATAGTGACTTTCAGCGGATTCAGAACACCCATGACACGGATCGCGTGCTCGTTCAGGTCTTCGCGGATAGTGTTCTCCAGTACCGCTATCTCGATAAAACTGTCTTTCTTGGTGACGCCGATACGATCGCAGAAGTCACGGATGGAAGCTGGCGTGTAACCGCGGCGGCGAAGCCCTGAGATAGTCGGCATGCGCGGGTCGTCCCAGCCATCGACATGCCTGTCTGTTACCAGCTGGTTTAGTTTGCGCTTGCTGGTAATAGTGTATTTGAGTTCCAGGCGGGCAAACTCGATCTGGCGCGGATGGCAGGGTGTTTTCACCTCGTCCAGTACCCAGTCATATAGCGGGCGATGGTCTTCGAATTCCAGCGTGCACAGTGAATGCGTGATGTTCTCCAGTGCGTCCGAGATGCAGTGCGTATAATCATACATCGGGTAGATCGGCCATTCATCGCCGGTACGCTGGTGATGGGCTTTCTTGATACGGTACAGGGCAGGGTCGCGCATATTGATATTGGGCGATGCCATATCGATCTTGGCGCGCAGCAGGTATCTACCGTCCTCGAATTCACCGGCGCGCATGCGTGCGAACAGGTCGAGGTTCTCTTCGATACTGCGGTTACGATCCGGACTCTCTCTGCCGGCTTCGGTCAGGCTGCCGCGATACTCACGGATCTGATCAGCACTGAGCGAATCGACATAGGCCTTGCCCTGTTTTATCAGTACGATGGCGTAGTCATATAACTGCTGGAAATAATCTGACGCGTGATACAGGCCGCTCCATTCGAAGCCGAGCCACTTGACGTCTGCCATGATGGCATCGACGTATTCGACATCCTCTTTTTCAGGGTTGGTATCATCGAAGCGCAGGTTGCATTGACCTTTGAAGTCTTCAGCGACACCGAAATTCAGGCAGATCGATTTGGCATGCCCGATGTGCAGGTAACCGTTTGGTTCGGGAGGAAAACGGGTCTGTATGGCCCGGTGTTTACCCGTCGCCAGGTCGTCCTGGATGATGTTGCGAATAAAGTTCGTCGGTGTTGTGATTTCGTCTTCAGCTGACATGTATCTTCGCTATGACCTGTGAATTAAAAAGGGGTTGAAATAAGCGGCGTATTCTACCGCTGAAAAGAAGATTTTGCTGTATTTTTATGTGCTTTCTTTCTGGATAAAAGTTTTTTCTCTGTAGGTTTTAGCGACAAAGATAAATAAAGTTGCAGTTATCAGCATCATCAGCGTGAAAAACCAGAAATAATCTGCACCCTCGAGCTTGCTTGAACCATCGTCATTCTCGATAAAGAAATTGACGGCGCTGGTGAACAGGTTGCCGATGGCGATCGACATCATGAAGAACGCCATGATGAATGATTTCATCTTTACCGGTGCCTGGGTATAAGAGAACTCCAGGCAGGTGATCGAGATCATTACCTCGGCGGACGTCAGAACCACATAGGCCAGTATCTGCCAGCTGATATTCGGCGTAAATCCGGCATCTATCTGCTGCTGGATGATGGCACTGATGGCGAATGCCAGCACGGTGATAAACATGCCGATGGAGATCTTTCGCAGAGGGCTCAAAGTGAATGCCCGGTTGATCGCCGGGTAGACCAGGTAGGTGAATACAGGGATCAGCAACATGACGAGGAGCGGGTTGGCGGCCTGCAGCTGTGATGACAATAGTTCGAAGCCGAAAAGTGTCCGGTCCATCTTTTCCGCCTGCAGTACCCAGGACGAAGCCGTCTGGTCAAACAGCGCCCAGAACATTGCGACGAACAGGTACAGGACGCTCAACCTGGCGATGACGGCCAGCCCATCTGTACTGAAGACTTCCCGTACAAAATGGCTGCCGCCAGCAGGGATGTGGATGAAACGATAACGTCCAGACCAGAATGTGATCGTTGCCAGTAACATCAGGATACCTGGAATAGCAAAGGCTAACCGTGCGCCATAGGTCTCCAGTATCCAGGGGATGAGTAGTGTCGAGCTGAACGCCCCCAGGTTGATGGCGAAATAGAACCAGCCAAAAACGCGTGGCAGCAGATGGCTGTTGACTCGGCTGAACTGGTCACCGACATGTGCGGAGACGCAGGGTTTGATGCCGCCGGCACCCAGCGCGATCAGGCCGAGGCCAATAGCCAGTCCGATGCGGGTATCATCAAGCGACAGTGCGAAGTGGCCTAGTGTATAGACCAGTGACAGGGTAATGATGGTCCTGTATTTGCCGAGCAGGCCGTCAGAGACCAGGGCGCCAAGCAGCGGTGTGAAATACACCGCGGAGACGAACAGGTGAAACCAGCCTTTGGCTTCGTCGGCTGACATAAGATCAGGCTGGCCGGCCGCATTCACCAGGTGCTGTGTCATAAATACAACCAGTACGGCCCGCATGCCATAGAAGCTAAAGCGCTCAGCGGCTTCATTGCCAATGATATAGGGTATGCCTTCAGGGAGGCCGGTTTCTGCCAGTGGTGTTGTACGGTACCTGGTCACGATCGATTATTACTTGCTTTTGCCATTCTTTTTCGCGGCGCTGCGGATTGCTGCATCGATACTGTTACGCGCCCAGTGAGTCATCTCATCGGGATCATCTAATACTTCCCCCGGTGCTTCACTGTAAGACATCGACAATAGCTTGCCGTTACGTTCGTATCTGAAAGGTTCCAGGCCGCGTTGCTCAAAATCAGGCAGGTTATCTTCGTCTGTTTTCAGGTATAAAACATCATCGGCGACCAGCGCGAACATGATGCCGTCCTGTTCGAGCCCGTTCTGGTAGTAAAGGCCAAAGCCACCGAACATCGCACGTGCCCTTACCATTCCGACGCCCTGCAATAATTCCAGCAGGTATTCTATAAACTCGTTACTGTGGCTCATTCGTGATTGTATGACATGATAAAG
>CBDUKK010000257.1:0-3513 GCA_965367795.1 uncultured Gammaproteobacteria bacterium | reverse complement strand
TCAGCTGGCTGGCAATCGATCTGCGACACCACCGCTGCTTTCTATCTTTATCCTGTCTGCAGCCGCCCTGGCTTATGAAGTTTTATTGATAAGACTGTTTTCCATCATTCACTGGCACCACTTCGCTTTCATGGTGATCAGTATCGCACTGCTCGGGTACGGAGCCAGCGGCAGTTTTATTACCGTATTCAGACGCAGGATGCTGAACAGTTTTGATCACGTATTTATCATCAATACCGTACTTTTTGGACTTTCTTCTATCGCCTGTTTTATCGCCGTACAGCAACTGCCGTTCAATGCACTCGAGATACTTTGGGATAGATCGCAGTGGCAACGGCTATTATTAAGTTATCTGCTGCTAACCCTGCCTTTTTTCTTTGTCGCCAATGCTATCGCACTTACCCTGATGCGTTTTCCTGAGAAGATCTCGTTGGTCTATGGCGTCGATCTCATCGGTGCAGGAATCGGTGCGATACTGGTGATGGTATTACTGCAGCAATTTACACCGGTTACCATCATTCGCATCCTGGCTATCAGCGGAATGGCCGCTGGGTTATTTGCGTTTAATAACCTGGCCAGTGCAAATAGAAAGCCGATCGCTTCGCTGCTTTTTCTCTGTATGCTCGCGGTTACTGTGACACCGCAGCAATGGTTTGATCTGCGTCCTTCAGAATTTAAAGGACTGACACAAACGCTACAGATGAAGGATACTTCCCTGTTGTACTCACACAGCTCACCGGTATCACAGACCGATGTCGTACAGAGTTCTTATATACCGTTCCGCAATGCCCCGGGCATGAGCCTGCAAAGCAAGGCTGCGCCACCCGAACAGCTGGCAGTATTCAGAGACGGCGATGAGATGACCACCATCGATCACGTGACAGACAAAAAATCATATGACTATCAAGACTATATTAGCTCCGCCCTGCCTTATCACGTGCACGGATCGCCACAGAATGTGCTCATACTCTCCTCGGCTACAGGAGCAGCGATTTTACAGGCAGACTTCCATCAGGTAGCAAAGGTCGATGCGGTGGAACCAGATGAGCAACTGAGCCAGTTGATCACGGAGAGGTTTGCGGACTATTTTGGCTGGGACAGACTGAAGAACAAGGTAACCATACACACTATAGCGCCACGCGGCTTTGCCGCATCCGGTAATAGTTATGATCTCGTCGTCATGGGGCCGTCCGGCGGTTCAGCCGGCGGTTCAGCAGGCGTTCATGCGCTCTCTACCTCTTATGATTACACTGTGGAAGCGCTGCAGTCCTATCTGAAATTGCTGGCACCTGAGGGGCTGCTGAGTATCACCATGTGGACCAGCACCCCCGCGCGTGGCAACCTGAAATTATTCACCACTGCGGTTGAAGCGATGAAGAAGTCTGGTATCAGCCATCCGGAAAACAATATCGCATGGATCCGAAGCTGGAATACTGCGACCTTGATACTGAAGAAAACCGCATTAACGGAACAGGAAATAAACAGGGCGCGAGAATTCAGTAGTTCTCGAAGCTTTGACCTCGCCTGGCTGCCCGGCATCAGGCCGGAAGATATCAACCGCTTCCAGATATTGCAGGAACCGGTGTTCTATCTTGCTGCACGATCAGCACTGGAACAGCGGGCCAAAAACACGGACCACAGTTTTATCCAGCAGTATAAATTCGACATCAGGCCCACTACGGATAACCGGCCTTATTTCAATAACTATTTCAGGTGGTCCAGTTTCGAAGAGTTTCTTACGATGCCAGGACAGGTCGGCATATCGATGATCGGTGTAGGTTATCCGACACTGCTGTTCACCATGGTGCAGGCATCTGTAGCGGCTGTGGTTCTGATATTACTGCCACTTCTACTGGTGCGCACCGGGAAAGATAAGGCTGACAGGGAAAGAAAAGCAGGCAAGCGAAAAAACATTGTTATCTACTTCCTTGCGATCGGCCTGGCATTTCTTTTTATCGAGATAGCTTTCATCCAGAAATTTACCCTGATACTTAGCCAGCCGCTGTATGCGGTCGCTGTCGCGCTCTGTGCATTCCTGATATTTTCGGGGCTCGGCAGCCTCTATGTGCAGCGATGCATCGCAACGCAAACGTTATCGATCGTCCCTGTATTATTACGGCGCTCGGTATTACTGATCGGAATTATCGTTATCTTATATATATCTTTGCTGCCGATGCTCAGCAGCATGATAATGGCGCTGCCGGAGACGGCGAGGATCATCTCAGCGTTTATAATCGCTGCGCCATTAGCATTTGTCATGGGCATGCCGTTTCCTCTCGGCATGGCTACTCTACAACAGAAAAGTCCCCAGCTCATGCCCTGGGCGTGGGGCATCAATGGCTGTGCCTCGGTACTTAGTGCGGTATTGGCCGTTTTGCTCGCGATGGAGATCGGATTTAACGGCATCATGTTATGTGCAGTTATCCTGTACCTGGTAGCATGGTCCTGCGACAGGATGTAGTGCTGACTTACTCGTCTGGCAGAGCATATTCAGTCTGTGTACCGACATTTGACTGATCATCGAACACCCTGTACTCATAACTACAGATCTTGATCGCGTCGCCATGTTTTATCTCTTTTTCTTTAACCTGGATATTATTAACATAAGTGCCATTGGTGCTATTCAGGTCGAAAATACTTATATCCAGCTGTTCCGGAAGATACTTGTTGGGAACAAGTCTTATCAGCGCATGTTCGCCGCTGACCTCACCATCATCTAGCTGCAAACTGTTACCGTGGTTACGTCCGATAGTGAACTCGCCAGCCGACAGATCGATATCGGAAACCACAGCACCGTTTATAATATGTTTAAGTTTTATCAAGATAAGCTCCTAAAACGTGTACAAAAGACTGTAGCTTAACCATAGACCAAATAGAAATAATTGGGCATCAAAAAGTTTATAACATTTTAGATTTTCTCTAATTTGTAGATATTTTGACAAATGTCACAATTCTTATTGATACTCGGCGCTAAGATTACAGTTGTTAGTAGTAAGCTAACATTAAATGTGACTAAAAAAGGAGTGTTATATGGATGAAAAGAAACAACGGGAAGATGAAACCAGGAAGCTAACATTTGTTGTGATCTTTATGTCGTTGTTCGTGGCAGTGTTATTTGGGCTTGGACCACTGATATAATTGTTAGCACCCTGTGGAGAAGATGGTACACACCATCATATAATCAGTAATACGGCGGCTTTCATAGTCGCCGTATTTAAATCAGCAGGTTCGATATCATAATCGCATGTCACAGCCGATCATCATCCGATTTCATGGCCAACTGAATGATTTTCTGCACGTGCAGCTAAAGGATAAAGCATTTGATATTGCGTTCAAAAAGACCCGTTCAGTCAAAGATCTTATCGAATCAATCGGAATCCCTCATACGGAGATCGACCTGATCATATGTGATGACAAATCGGTAGCTTTTGATTATCAGGTTCAGCCCGGAGATCGAATAGAAGTTTACCCGCTTTCTGTATCCCCGGTGTTGTCACAATCCGATCATGAGAT
>CBDUKK010000256.1:0-3523 GCA_965367795.1 uncultured Gammaproteobacteria bacterium | reverse complement strand
AGATCAGTCGTTATATGGACGAATACGAAGAGATCAACAAAGGCAGCGACAGAGCTTTACGTGTACTGTCTTCATCGTCTATCAGCCAGTTTTTTATATCGGCATTCGTACTGAGCATTGCTATCGGCGGCGCCATGGTTAACTTTACCCTTATCGCTCGCCCGATGGCAGAGATGGTTGGTGGACAGAACTTTATCGCTGGTTTTAAAGTATCCGAGATATCGGCGATCGTCATCATTCTGGTCGAGGTATCGATGGGGCTGTTCCTGATGGAGTCGCTGCGTATCACACGTCTGTTTCCGGTAATAGGCGCACTGAATGACAAGCTGCGCGTACGTATGATCTGGATCACCTTCGGCTTCCTGTTCGTATTGGCCAGTGTCGAAGCCGGCCTCGCCTTCATGCGTGAGATCCTGATGCAGGACGAACTGGCCACCAGTGCCATGTTACGTGGCGATGCAGCAAGTATGATCGCTGGCTCGGATGTGACCTGGATAACAACAGCAGCGCAGATGGGAATGGGATTTATCCTGCCGTTTGCCCTGGTATTCGTTGCTATTCCACTAGAGACCTTCGTCCATTCCACACGTACCGTGCTGGGCATCCTGGCAGCAGCTTTACTGCGCACGCTGGCATTTATCTTGCGCCTGACAGGTAATGTAATGCGCTATGCCGGTAAAACCCTGGTCAACCTCTATGACCTGATCATCTTTGGCCCACTGTGGCTGGAGAACAGCATCATCAAACGTTTGCCTTCAAACGGGCGCAAAAACAAAACCGCAGCACACCATATCAAAGGTGCTTTCACGGAGACCGTATCATGAAAACATTACATAAAATATTACTGGCACCCGTTGTAGCCAGCCTGGCCATGCTGTCTGCCTGTGCAGACAGCGGGCCAACGAACAGTGGTGTTTACCTGTTGCTGGATACCTCGGGCACTTATACTGAAGAACTGAGCAGCGCTCAACAGTTAGTCAATGTATTACTGGTCAAGATGGAACCCAGTGACTCACTGGCCGTTGCCCGGATCGATACCGGCAGTTTCAGCGAGAAAGATATCATCGCCAAGGTGACCTTTAATGATCGCCCCAGTGAAGCCAACAAACAGAAACGGCACTTCCGTGATGACATGGATGCGTTTGTAAAAGAGGTCAAACCGGCACGCTTCACTGACATCACCGGCGGTCTGTTACAGGCAGTTGAATACCTCAATGAAAAAGGCTCAGGCAAAAAAACCATCCTGATCTACTCAGACCTGAAAGAAGAGCTGCCGAAAGGTTATATGCGTGATATACCGTTCCAACTACAGGGCGTCAACGTGGTTGCACTCAATGTAACCAAGCTGCGTAGCGACAATGTCGACCCACGCGAATATAAGGACATACTTGAAGACTGGCAACGTCGTATCGAAGAAGGTGGCGGCAGCTGGCGTGTGATCAATGACATGGACAGACTGGAACGTATCCTGGACTCGTCGATAGGAAGTTAGGCTTAATATAAAGGGTTCGGTGACATTGACGAAAGAGCCTCATCTGTTGCCGACTCCTTTAATATATAAAGTTTCATCTGACCCCCATCATTCTTATAAAGTTTCATCTGACCCCAATCATTCTAAAGAGCCCCGCTATGCCGCCATGATTGAGAGAACATTTCCGAGGGCGTGATCAAAGGTTGAGTGATCAGCAATAAGCTGTGATTTCTTATTTTCAAGCTCTTCAGCAAATTCACCGGCATCTTTTTCAATACCCTTTATACCTTTGCGATCAACGAAAACAATATTTCCTGTTTCTATAAGAATGACTGACATTTTAAGACGTCTTACAGGATTATCTTCACCGTTATATATCTCGAACCACGTACCAGGTTTGACATACGTTGGTAAGCGAGCGACCTTATCGACTACGCTTTCCTCCTCTTCCCTGATCCGGGCCATCGCGGCATCGTATTTAGCCATTTCCTGCTGAACGACATAATCTATTTCCTCACTGGACAAATCTTTTTCATCGACCAGCAGGTGCGAGTGTTCATCGATCATCTTTTCGAAAATATTCTTCAACGTCACTAACTGAGCATCTATAGCTGTCATGTCTTGCTTCGTTTCATGAAGCTCATCACTCACCACTTCTAGCAACGCTTCATACTGGTTGCTCAGCTGCTGCAACTGAAACTTGTGTTTGACAGGTTGTAACAATTCAAATATTGACTTGCACAGCATTGAAGACTGCGTCCATAACTCGCTCTCATTACCATGCATGACGTATCGGTTAATCATTAATGTTGGCCAGTACTTTAAGATTAGTGGCTGCACATCTTTCGGGATACGCTTACCTATGGAATACTTCCTGAGTTCAGCCACGACAACAATACGAGCATGCGCCTTGATAATGCTCCTTTTCTCCTCGCTTTCATTGTTGGCTGAAGCCTGTTCTTCGACATGGATTATCTTGTGCAGTGAATCGACAGCTTTATAGAAGCTTTCTACATCGACATCATGTTCAGCAAGAATATCTTTGACGACATGTTCGATTTTGCCGTATAGCTTGTCTTTTGTATCGGTAACACCTTGACCCGCTTTCGGTATCAGGTTGAGAACTTTACGTGTCGGGTGCGCTTGATCCTGGAACAGCTTCTCATCGTCCAGAGCAACTTTGATTACAGGGACATGTAACAGAGCTACCAGTTCGGAAATCACTTCCGAGATATTCCTGTCACCCGTAATGGCATTGAATAACATGCCTACAAAATCTATGTTACGTTCATCGAGAACGGAAACTTGTTTTGCTATGCCATCACTGTTGGCATCACCGATATCATCCATCAATGAACGCTTGATTTCCTCACTGGTATTTAACCCGGTATTCTTACCTTGCTGCAGAATTTTTTTCTGCAAACGATTCAAGGAGCGAACGACATCTTTACGTTGATAGTATTTCTTACCGTCAATATTCTGTGCTGAGGGATCTTTATAAAACGAAGCAGGTAATTCCTGCGCTTTTCCGGAAACACTTTCCTGTGCTTCTTCGGGGATACTTATATCGCCCCGGGTAAACTGGCTGACGATGTTATTTAATTCAGACTGAGACCGTGCAATAAAATCAGTATGTAAATTTTCCTGTGCATCATAATAATCTACCGATTTTGCAGATATTTCATCTTCTTCCCCGTATTCCTCCCCGTATTCCTCCCCGTATTCTTCATCGTACGATTCATTATCATGCGAGGTGTGAATAATCTCAGGCATAATATCGGCATCGATAAATATCTGATTCAGGCTGCCGTACATATCCTCTAGTTTCTTGATAACTTCTTCATCGAACAGCTTAAATAGCTGGAGCGTAACGTCAGTACCCATGTTAAGTTCATTGAGTGTTTTCTGGTACGCCTCACTAATTCCTTTCGGGCTGACTGCTTTACAGTCAAATATCGGTGCATTCTTGATCTCGAGGTATTCGATACGAGTATTCAGATCACTGAGAGATTGACCAAGATCGATAAGTGCATTGGCGTGCATGGTAGTAAT
>CBDUKK010000255.1:0-3533 GCA_965367795.1 uncultured Gammaproteobacteria bacterium | reverse complement strand
GCATGTCACCCAAAATACCCGTATCAAGATTAAATTGGACTATATTTGATACAGGTAAACTCGAATACAGATAGGTATGTTGAAAAAGGACACCAATCCCCGTTCAAAGAAGCCAGTAATGGATGTTGATTATCGTGAGCTGAGTATGATGCAGCAGGCGATTTTTGATGGCGCGAATTACAGTATCATCTCTACAGACATCGACGGTACAATCCGTTCGTTCAATAATGCTGCTTCCAGGATGCTTGGCTATTCGCCCGAGGAATTGATCGGAAAGCAGACGCCGGCTATTTTTCATGATCCTGAAGAAGTTGCTCGACGAGCCGTCAGCCTGTCACAGGAACTGGGTGAAACGATTGAGCCGGGGTTTGATGTGTTCGTCGAGAAGGCACGACGTGGTATTGCCGAAGAGCTGGAATGGACCCATTTCCGAAAAGATGGCAGCAGTATACCGGTGCTGCTGTCAGTGACAGCACTGCGAGATGAAGCAGGCACGGTTAACGGGTTTTTAGGTATCTCTTTTGATATTACCGAGAATGTGTTAACTAAGCGTGCACTGGTGGCAGAGGAAGAGCGATATCGCCAGTTATTCGAAAGATCGGGTGATAGTATCTTTCTCATGAAAGATGGCGTTTTTATCGACTGCAATCATGCAACTTTAAGCATGTTCGGTTGCACTCGAGAACAGATTATCGGTCAGCCGCCTTATCGTTTCTCGCCAGAGTTTCAGCCGGATAATCGTCAGTCGAAAGAGAAGGCATTGGAGAAGATATCGGCTGCACTCGATGGTGAGACGCAGTTCTTCGAATGGCAGCATTCTCGTTACGATGGCACGTTATTCGATGCCGAGGTGACGCTCAATGCATTTGAGATCGATTCAGAGCCCAATATACTGGCTACGGTTCGAGATGTCAGTAGTCGTAAGGCCATAGAGCGTGAGCTGGAACTATCAAGAAAGCAATTGCTCAGTCGTAACGAAAGCTTGTTATTGATAAACAGTCTGTCGAACCGGTTACACGGCAGTCACTCACTTCAGACCATCGTCGATGAGACACTGGATGCTTTATTAAGCCTGACAGAGACGACTCATCTCGCCATCTACCTGATGGATAATGATGAAAACCTGCTCCGCTTGAAGGCAAGCCATGGTTTTGATCAGGCGACACTCGAAACGGGTAAGACGATACCACTAAAGGGCAGCTTGAGCGGTTATGCGCTGGATAAAGGGGAGATAATATTCAGTGAGGAGTTTTTAGTCGATGACCGACTGGAGCCCAGGATCAAACAGGCCCTGTTAGCAAATGGTGTGCACTCAGCAGTGGTCGTGCCACTGATCTATCAGGATAAGATATTAGGCTCGATTAATCTCATATATGAACATAAACGAGTGTTCTCGGCGAGTGAAAAAGAAACCCTCGATGTGATCCGTCATACCGTGTCACTATCAGTGGCTAATGCCTGCCAGGTACATGACCTGGAAATCATGGCGCACTATGACTCGTTGACTGGCCTGTCAAATAGATCCCTGTTTCACCAGGTTTTCGAAGAAAAAACCATGGCTGATGAGTACGATTCAGCGGCATTGCTGCTACTCGATCTTGATCGCTTTAAAGAAGTAAATGATACGCTGGGTCATCATATCGGAGATAAGTTGTTACAACAGATAGGTCCACGTATCGATAGAGTTTTTGCTGACCGGGAGATTCTGTTGAGCCGGCTGGGCGGTGATGAGTTTACCGTGCTGGTCGATAACGTTTCTGATAAGTCTGAGATGCTGGCGCTGGCTGAGATATTGTTAAATAGCCTGCGCAAGCCCGTCATCGTTGATTCTATGAAGCTGGAGATAGACGCCAGTATCGGTATAGCCAAATATCCGGAAGATGGCAAAGATAGTCATGAGTTATTGCGTTCAGCCGATGTCGCGATGTATGAAGCCAAGGAAAAAGGCGGCGGCGTAGTCATCTATGACAGCTCGGTTGATAAGCATACGCCTGAACGGCTGGCGCTGATCTCCGAACTCACTAGTGCCATCAGGGAAGGTCAGTTGAGGTTGCATTTTCAGCCCAAGATAAACCTGAAGAATGGTGAGGTCAGCGGATTCGAGGCGCTGGTCCGCTGGCAGCATGATGACATGGGATTGTTGTACCCAGAAAAGTTTATTGCATTGGCTGAAGTCAGTGACTCGATTCACTACCTGACACCGGAAGTGCTCCGGCTGTCCTTGCAGCAGCAGCAACAATGGATTGCTGCCGGTCATAACCTGCCAGTGGCAGTAAACCTCTCGGCGCGAAACCTGATCGATGACCGTTGTATCACCGTACTGCGTGACCTGATCAGGCAGTACGAAGTTAAAGCAGGGATGCTTGAGCTGGAGCTCACCGAGACGGCTCTGATGCAGGATCCTGAAATGGCGCTCAGCATATTGAACCAGATATCTGATCTTGGTATCAAGTTAACAATCGATGATTTTGGTACCGGCTATTCGTCGTTATCATATCTGCGTCGTATGCCTATCAATGCATTGAAGATCGATACCGCATTTGTCAAAAACATGTTATCGAATGAACAGGACTCCATCATCGTACGATCGACCATCGCACTGGCGCATAACCTGAACCTCAATGTGATTGCGGAGGGTGTCGAAGACATAGAGACCATGGAACGACTAAGAGAGATGGACTGTGACCAGGTGCAGGGCTACCATATCAGTAAACCCGAACCATGGAGTGAGATCGAGACATGGTTGAATAAAGATGTTTTATAACGACCAATGTTGAACCGCGAGCAACGACGGTTTCGAGATCGTTTCTTATCGCCGTTTAAACAAAGGTTCTATTATCTCAAAAGCCTGCCTATGGGTTTGATCAGTGGCATCAGGCTGGTACAGCTCGATGAAGACAAGTCTGTTACTGAAGTTTCTTTTCGCTGGCTAAATAAGAATCCGTTTAAATCGATATATTTTGCGGTACTGAGTATGGCCGCGGAACTGTCAACTGCTGCTCCTGTCATCATGGCCATGAAGACGGTTGATGCAGATGTTGCATTCATCATCGTTGGGCTCAAGGCTGACTTTAGCAAGAAGGCGCAATCGAGAATCGTCTTCACCTGCGAAGATTATGTGAATATCAATGCTGCGATCAGCAAGTTGTCAAAACCTGGTGATACCGCGAAGATGACTGCAGAGACGATCGGTCGTGATATGAACGATGAAGAAGTCGCCAGGTTTTATTTCACCTGGTCTTTCAGGGTGAGGTAATCAGAGTACAGGCCAGTATCAGCTCTGCAGCTCCGGAGTTAATGATGGGGCTGTGGATAGATGTCGAAGTCAGCGTACAGTCCTTGCCATCCACTAAAGTCATTTCCTGATAGCCTGTTGATCCATTTTTTTGTTACTGCACTTTTATCGTAATCGGTTACAACATATATGTTGTGTAACTGTTCCAGGATAGACAGGCTGCTCTTGACGTCACCTAACTGATGCCTGATGAACAGCGCTCGCAGGTACTTGTCCTCGGCATCCTGGAATCGTTTCT
>CBDUKK010000254.1:0-3540 GCA_965367795.1 uncultured Gammaproteobacteria bacterium | reverse complement strand
TCTGTCCGATAAAGTCGCCTTTGAACAGGGAGACGTTGCTCAATACTTCTTCTTCCTTGTAGGTGAATTCCCAGTGGCCGACCATGACATCGATGCCGAGTATATTTGAAGCTTCTACCATATCTACACCGCGTGTCCACAGTGATGTACCAGAACCCTGCCACAGGTCGCCGCCATCCAGTGTGACGGTGTTCTGCCTGCCGCCGGCCTGTTCACGCAAGCGATCGAGAAGGGTTTTCATCTGAGGGAAACCGCCCATCTTGCCGTACTTGGCAGCAGCGTTTTCAAAATCCAGGTAGGTATACGCGTATGACTCTGGTGTATCGGTTTTAAGATTCATCGCATCAAGCAGTTTCTTGCCGACGAGGTGTGGTGGCCGGCCAAATGCATCACCAACACCCAGGTTTACATTTGGTTCCCTAAAGTAGACTGGTTGTAACTGTCCATGAAAGTCAGTGGTATGCAAGACCCTTACGTTTCCGCTCATCGGTAAGTCATAGAAGTCATCGCTTATTTTTGCAGACGCTGTTACTGGAGCAGTAGGGGCTGCTACAGGTGTGCTTTTATTATCGCAGGCTGATAACAGACCAGCACCACCTGCAGTGGCGCTTAATCCCATAAGCTTCAGGAACGTACGGCGATCAATTGTAGGCATGGAATTTCCTCATCGTAGATATAGTTTTTATTGTTACTTTATTGTTGTTTTAACAAAGATTGCAAATATTAACGCAAATGAAAATAAAATGGGGGCTTAAGTGGTTAAATATCATACATGAAAGGACGTTCTTGTAAGAAAAATATTCAAAAAATTCATAATTAAACGTAAAAATTTGTGTAATATCCGCTTTCTCATGAAAAAGCTGTTAATTATTTTGTTTCTCGCTTCTCTACCAGTGAGTAATCTATTGGCTGACGTCGTCAAACCAGCCCTGGTAGAGATCAATATCGACAAGGAAAGGGCGGTAAATATAGAGGTTCGCGCCAGTATAGAAGCGCTACTGACGGGTATCAATGCCCAGTATAAAAATACCCAGGATGCCCCGAACGCTGAAGAATATGATGATTATCGCAAGATGCCCTCGGATGATCTGCAACTGGCCTTTGAGAGTTTCAGGCAGACGTTTTTAAGATCTGTTTTTTTACAGGCAGGCAATGAAAAGATCATGCTCGCGATAGCCGCTGTCGAGATCCCTCCCACAGGATATACCAAGGTGCCGCGTATCAGTGTGATCAAGCTGACCGGGCAGTTACCTGGTAAAGCGGACTCTGTACAATGGTATTACCCGGCCAAGTTTGGTGATAACGCAGTCCGGGTAAGGCAGATCGATGCTGAGAATCAGCAGTGGCACTGGTCGCAGTGGCAATGGTTACGTAACGATGAAGTCAGCGACTCGTTCTCGTTGACAGAGATCGTCGCCAGTCAGTCGACGCTCGAGGTTATCGCTTCATATATTACGATCGGCTTTGAACATATCGTTCCGAAAGGCCTCGACCACATATTGTTTATCCTCGGCCTGTTTTTGTTGTCGACCCACCTGAAACCATTGTTATGGCAGGTGACCATGTTCACCGTCGCGCATACGATCACCCTGGCATTATCGATGAATAATATAGTCGAATTGCCCGCGAATGTCGTCGAACCGCTCATCGCACTGTCTATCGCTTATGTAGGTGTGGAGAATATTCTTGCCAGAAGCTTGCACCGGAGTCGCTTATTTCTCGTCTTCCTGTTCGGCCTGCTGCACGGACTCGGCTTCGCCGGTGTGTTATCGGACTTCGGTATGCCGTCCGACGATTTTGCCCTGGCACTGATCAGTTTTAATGTCGGTGTCGAGTTCGGCCAACTGGCGGTTATACTGATCGCCTTTATTTTATTGAGACCATGGTTTAAAAATCAACTTATTTATCGCAAAATTGTCGTAGTTCCCGGATCGATGTTTATCTCGGTCGTCGGTTTCTACTGGTTCCTGGAAAGATTAGAGCTTTTTTAATATGTTAGTGAAGAGATTGGTAATGAGAGCAAATTATTTTATTGTCCTGGTATTTGGCCTGTTTATCACTTCGTGTGCCAACACCAAAATAATACAGGACTGGGTTGAAGAGGGGTCTGGTAAGACATACCAGCATCCTATGATCATCGGTATATCTGATAGCCAGCAGACCCGCCAGATATATGAAAAACATTTCGTCTCGGAACTGGCAAAATATAATATTACGGCGACCCCGAGTTATGAGTTGATCAACAGCAAGCAGAAGATGAACCGTGATACCGTGATCGCAGCCGTCGAAGGCACTGAGATTGATTCAGTCATCGTCACCTACCTGGTCTCATCTGAGACTGAAGTTATGTATCATGAGTCACCGCTCAGCCAGGGCTATTCGGGCGACCCTGATAGTACCAAAGTATCTGCCACGCTGGTTTCTACCAGGGGCCGTAGCAGCAGTGCTGAGATAATTACGTTGAAAAATGATCTGTATGATGTCGAGACAAAAAGTTTGAGATGGACCGCACAGACAAGAACTGTCGCACCCGAATCCATCGATGAAGTCGTCACCGATGTAACAGCATTACTGGTGGACCGGTTGATAAGCGATGGCGTATTAAAATAGTCATATTTAACAATAACATGGGTGCTTTATAATTAAACTTATTGTGTTTTGTCGAGCACTTGCTATGATGCGCTTTAATATATAAAAAACGTGAAGGATATGAAAATGAGCTTTAATAATAAGCACCTTGGCAAAGCTGCCGGATTGTTAGTGACCGCTATATTTGTGACAGCATGTGCTAATACAAAAATCTCTCAATCCTGGGTTGAGCCGGATAATAAACGTTCATATGACGATATCCTGGTAATCGGTATCGGTGAGAGTGAACAGAACCGGCGTGCATTTGAGAGCCATTTCGTTGAAGCTTTGAGAGAGGTGGGTACTGAGGCTGAAGCCAGCTACAAACTGATCAAGAGTAATGAAAAGATCGAACGTGACACCATAGTGAAAGCGATCGAAGGTATGGAGATTACAGGTGTACTGATTACCCACATGGTGGCTGTCGATGAGGAGACCATCTACCGTCCATCGATGGATTACATGCCGATGTATGGCGGCGGTTATTATGGTGGTATGTACAGTTATTACCCTCACGTGAACAGTTATGTGAGCCGCCCCGGTTATTACACCACTCACGAGACATACACGCTTGAGACCAACCTGTATGACGTCGAATCAGAAGAGCTGGTGTGGTCAGCGCGTAGTCGCACCTTTTCACCTGAATCGGTTCAGGAAGTCATCGTCGACCTGACAAAACTATTGATCAAGGATCTCGATGAAAAAAATCTTCTCAAGAAGAAACAAGCCAAATAATACGATCTAAATAAAACAGCATCACATTATGTCACCCGGCTTTGAGCAGGCTAATCAGCCTGCTTTCAGCATGTGGTTGAACAGATGTAAATGAGTTAATAACTATCTAAACCATATGTTTCAACCCAAAGAACTCTTTATCGGTTTACGTTACATCCGTGCCAGGCGTAAAAGTCA
>CBDUKK010000253.1:0-3561 GCA_965367795.1 uncultured Gammaproteobacteria bacterium | reverse complement strand
AAGTAAGCGCCTTCACCGAGTAGCGTATGGCAGCCGATGCAGTTGTTCTGTTCCCAGACGGCTTTGCCTTTGGCGACCTGCTCGGTAATATTGTGACGGTTGTCACGTTCCGGTAAAGCAGACATGGTGTCAAATGTAAGAACCAGGAAAAGTAAAAAGAAAAACATGCTGCCACCATAAAAGATGTTGCGTGCCATCGATTTCGTAAAAGTTTGAGACATACCCATATCCTCCCATTAAAAGGTAGGATGAAGTTTGGTGTTACGTCGCCGCCTGGTAAATGACTTAGGTCAAGTCGGAAAATTTAGTTTCATCTGCATTTCAGGCAGGATGTATCGAACAGCGTATCTTCGTAGAAAAGAGGTTAACGATAGAAACACAGTAAAAGCGGAGACCTGAAGTACTGCTATCAGTGACTGGTTCCTTCGGAGCGGCTGATCTTGTTGTAGACATTATACTTGCCGACCGGTTTGCTCATGGGTAGCCGCTTCACTATATCCAGTGTCTGGCTGTCGTAGACGATCACTTCGCCGTCATTCTCCCAGATACTGAGAAGTGCGCGACTGCCGTCGCGGTTGAACTCGATATGCCCGGAGGTTTTACCGGGTACGGGCCTGAGCGTTTTCACGATCTCCAGCTTGTCCTTATCGATGATGTGCATCACATCCTTGTCAGGTCCAACGAAGACATCGACCCAGGCGTAAGGCGAATTTTCATGGCTGCGCATAAAAAATCCCGGACCACCGGTTTTGATCTTTTTGATGGTTTTCCATGTCTCTGTATCGATGATACTGACAACACCCTCACGGAGATTGGGTGAGGCCAATACCGTGGTGTCTTTATATGGCCAGGTAATGCCTGAACCCAGGTGTGGCATGCCGGGCAGATCGATATCAGCAATCTTTCTGCCGACGATCAGGTTGATCACCTGTCCCTGTTGGCTGTTCCGTGAGGCACCGATGAGGTGCTGGTATGACTGGTCAAAAAAGAAATCATCCAGGTAATCATCGAGTAGGATATGTCTTACTGGAAACGGGCCTTTCTCCGCGATGCCTTCACCCATCTTGTAATCGTGTACATATCCTCTGTAGATGACCGGTGGGTCATCGCTGTAATTTATTTCCCATATCTCTTTAAAATCTTTCAGTGCGATGATGAAGCTGTCACGCGGCGCAGCGGTATAGACCGCGCTAACGCGTGAGCTGTTGCCCAGGTCATCTTTAACATCGATAATTTTTACCAGGCTTAGATCGTTTGCATCGAGGATGACGAGACTATGGGGCAGGTAGTTGCCTACCATGACATAACGATCATCAGCGGAGACCGCAGCATTGCGTGTGTTGATACCGGCACGTATCTCTGCCACCGTTTCCAGGGTATACATATCAAACTTGCTGATCCAGCCATCGCGTGATGCAAAGTAGACGAACCTGCCATCAGATGAATACTTTGGCCCGCCATGTAATGCATAACGTGATTTAAAGCGATGGATCGGTTCCATTTTGTCACCATCGAGTACCGTAACATGGTGGTCGCCGCTTTCGACGACCAGGAACAGGTTTAGCGGGTCGGCATCATATACCGGTTTCGCTTCTGCGGCAGTCTCGTTGTCTGTGTCTGATCTATGGATAACATGACTGGCAACGATCTGTCTTTCGCCCCAGACCGGTAGGTTCTCAAGCGGTGTATAAACCAGCTCAACCAGTGACTCAATTTGCTGTTTGTCTAACTTTTCAGAAAATGCCGGCATCTGCGTAGCGATGCGGCCATGGTTGATCACGTCGAAAGCCCCCTTTTTGTTTAAACGTTTCAGGTTATCCGGCAGTAATGCGGGACCGATACTGCCCAGGCGGTCACTACCATGACAGCTGGCACAATGCTGCTTATATAGTTGTTCGCTTGTAGCGCCGGTTTTCTTATCGACATCCAACGCTACAGTAACACCGCTATAAAAAAGCGTTACTGCAGTTAAAGTAATAAACGTTAATGAGACTGTTGGCTTTAGCATACTGGCGGAGATGTGTTTTTTGCTGCTCGACGTGTCCACGGTGTCAGGTGCAGGCGATGCTGCTCATCATCGACGCCGATCTCACTGTTTTCCAGGTAGCAGCCAGGATCCTCCGCCCAGAAATTTCCGGACAGCTGCCAGGCACGCGTACGTGAGTTGCCGCCGCAGATGTTTATATACTGACAGCTCGCGCAGCGTCCTTCGACCGGGCGTGACTTGAGCTTCAGACCTGCCATAAGCGGATCAGATGTATCCATCCAGATATCAGAAAAAGACCGTTGTTTTACATTGCCGATAGTGTAATCCCACCACATGGTATCGGGATGTACATTGCCGAGGTTGTCGATATTTGAAATATTGACGCCGGAGGCATTGCCGCCCCAGTTGTTTAGCATGGCTTCGATCTGTTCAGCATGTTCAGGCAGGTTTTTTCGTGCCCATAACAGCAGGTAGACACCGTCGGCATCATTATTACCAGTAACAAACTCACGGTTTTTGCCCTGTTTTATATCGTTCCAGCATGTTTCGAATAATAGATCCATGGCGACACGTGTTATCTTGTGATGCAGATCGTCACCACGGTTCTTGTTGCCACGTCCAGCATAGTTGAGGTGTGACAGGTAGAATTTATCGATGCCCTCATCATCCATCAGTTGCAGCAGGGCAGGGAAGTCCTGTTGATTATCCTGCGTCAGTGTGAAGCGCAGCCCGACTTTTATGCCGGCCTCACGACACAGGCGTATGCCGCGAAGCGCTTCATCGAAGGAACCTTTTTTACGGCGGAAGTTGTCATGTGTCTCGCGCATACCATCGATGCTGATGCCGACATAGTCATAACCGACATTGACGATATCTTCGATGTTATCTTCTGTTATCAAGGTACCATTAGAAGACAGGCCGACGTAAAACCCCATCTCTTTTGCATGCTGTGATATCTCGAAGATATCAGGCCGCATCAAAGGTTCGCCACCGGAGAGGATCAATACAGGTACATGGAATGCTTTCAATTCGTCCATGACGTCAAAAACTTCACGGGTATCCAGTTCACCGGGGAACGCCTTATCGGCCGATGTGGCATAGCAGTGTTTACATGTCAGGTTGCAGCGCCGGATCAAGTTCCAGATAACCACCGGGCCGGTAGTCGGCCTTACGCTACCGCGAGTTGACCTGGCCCCGGGCTGGTCTTTCAGTGCATGTAAGTACTGGCTTAATCTAAACATATCTGTTGACTCTTATACTCAGGCGGCTAGTCGTAAGCCGGTTTTTTTCAGGATGGCCGAACTGAACAATGTTTCATATGAGCTGCAGTTTTTAGCCAGTAATGCTTCGATCTTTTTGACTTTATCTTTAACCTCGTCTTCGTTGTGACCGTGCACCATGGCAAAAAGATTATATGGCCACACGGGCAGGTGACGTGGACGTTGGTAACAGTGACTGACAAAGTCCAGCTGGCCAATGAGTTTGCCCAGCTGTTCAATTTTATTATCAGGTACATCCCAGACAGTCATACCATTAGCGGTAAGTCCGAGGCGGTAATGATTTGGTACGGCACC
>CBDUKK010000252.1:0-3567 GCA_965367795.1 uncultured Gammaproteobacteria bacterium | reverse complement strand
TTAATACCCCACCTTTTTTCGAGCTTCTCGATATCCAGGTTGTTATTGCACATCAGGTCATTGATGACCTCACGGCGTAACACATCATCAGCCTCGAGCTCGATGCCTCTAAATACGGGGATTTTATCCTGATCAAGGTAGCTCTTGTATTCCTCGATAGTACGTACGTTCTGACTGTAGTTGTCACCGATACGACTGATCGCAGTGACACCCATGGCGATCATGTCACAATCGGCATTCGTTGAATAACCCTGAAAATTTCTATGCAGGCTGCCATGCTGTTGTGCTTTAACCAGGTCATCCGATTCTTTTGCGAAGTGGTCCATACCGATATAGACGTATCCGGCATCCTGGAGTTTTTCGATACAGAGTTGCAGGATGTTAAGCTTTTCTTCCGCTGAAGGCAGGTCTTCTTCGTTGATGCGTCGCTGCGGTTTGAACATCTCCGGCAGATGTGCGTAATTATAGATAGCGATTCGGTCCGGATTAGATTCGATGGTGGTATCCAGGGTTTCACTAAAAGATTTCAGTGTCTGGTGCGGCAGGCCGTACATCAGATCGATATTGATCGATTTAAAGTGCTGTGTGCGTGCGTCATCTATGAGTTGCTGGATATCTTCGGTAGTCTGCACACGATTGACTGCTTCCTGTACGTTCCGGTCGAAATCCTGCACGCCAAAACTGATCCGGTTGAAGCCTATATTGGCCAGGTTTTTTATACGCAGCTGATCTACCGTGCGAGGATCGACTTCGATACCGAATTCGACCTTTTCGCTCGACGGGACATTAAAATTTTCTCGTATGCATGCGATGATATCGTAGATCTGCTCATCGTTTAGAAAAGTCGGTGTACCGCCGCCCCAGTGTATCTGTGTTACTTCCCGGTCCCTGGCAAACAGTGCTCCCTGCATCCTTATCTCTTTTTTTAGCAGATGAATGTATGGCTCTGCTTTGGATTTATCCTTGGTAACGAGTTTGCTGCAACCGCAGTAATAACAGATCGTGTCACAGAAGGGGATGTGTAGATACAGTGATAGGGGTGCAGGTATGGGATCTTCGTTGCTGTTTTTTACCCAGTTTAAATAATCCTTATCGTCATAATCGGTGGTGAACTGAACGGCCGTAGGGTAAGAAGTGTAACGTGGACCGAAAGTATCATAACGGCGTATCAGTTCTTTATTAAAGACAACTTTATTATCCATGATGTTTGAAGTGCGTGACTTTGTTGGCTGTGCTCAGGTTGTTATGCTATGAAATTAGCAGTCTGACTGGCATGACATACATCAAATGTCTGGTTGATTAGAAACAGATAGAATTCTAATATGTTGATATGCTTATCTGGATTGCTCGTAGAACAGGGTTTTTCTTGCCTTAGGTCAAGTTCTCGAAGATCTATGCGTAAACCACGGTCTTTAAATCTTTGATCAGAATCTCTTTGTCTTTCTTGTTAAGAAAAGAGCCCAGCTCGAGTTCTTTGCCATGTGAGCGGATGAATATCTGCTTAGGATAGCCGCGTACCTGTGGCTTTTTAACGAATATCTTGGTCCATAGACGATGATATTTCCAGGTGTCCTCGGCATGGTATCTGCCGCGTTCGACAACGACAGTGCTGTCGTTAAAAGTGATGATCTCTGTCTTGATGTTTGCGCGTACCCGCAGGTATAAGCAGACGTATACGGTAGCGATTACGAGAAAAGCGAAGGGGAGCACCAGCCAAAGTCCCTGAAGTGCGAAGTAAGCGGACAACAGGAAAATGATGGCGCTCAGAGATGCCAGTATCTGCATATTGAACTGCCAGCTGGAAGAGTTATTTGGTTTAAGTATGATTGTTGTTAAACCGGTATCTTCGTCTATCCTGGTCTCAACCATAAGTGCTATCTGATAATTAATGGAACAGTATTATTGTAACACCATGGTTCGCATATTTTCAGCAGTGATAGTCGATACTCTGACTATAGATTATGCTTCTTCAGTCGGTACAGGAAAGCGTCACGGCTTAATCCGAGTAACTTGGCTGCCCTGGATTTATTGCCACCGGTATGGTTAAGCGCCTGTTGTAGCAGGTCGATCTCCAGCGACTCCATATCGATACCATGCTCTGGCAGTGTATAACCGGAATTTAGCGAAGTCTTATTTTCGAGAATAGTCAGGGGCAGGTTCTCATTTTGTATGATCTCACCGGGCAGCAGTGCAGATACATGCTGGCAGACATTCTTTAATTCACGAATATTGCCCGGCCAGTGGTACTTCTTTAACTGGTTGAGTGCATCCTGACTGAAGGTGCATGATTCCGACTGGTATTTTTCAGCCGCCTGTTGCAGGAAGTATTTTGTCAGTTCGGCTATGTCGTTGCGCCGTTCTTTGAGGCTGGGTAGATGCAGGGTGACGACACTTAAACGGTAGAATAGGTCCTGGCGAAATCGACCAGTCTCCATCAGTTTTATCAGGCTCTGATTGGTGGCAGCAATGATTCTGACATCGACGGTTTCATGCTCGTGAGAACCGAGACGCTGACATTCACCGTTTTCGACAAATCGTAATAACTTCGACTGTAAGGAGAGAGGCAGTTCGCCGATCTCGTCGAGAAATAATGTGCCACCTGATGCATTTTGTACATAGCCATCTTTCCTTTCACTCGCACCGGTAAAAGCGCCCTTCTCGTGACCGAACATCAGTGACTCAACCAGCTCTGCCGGCAGTGCGGCACAGTTCAGGATGACAAAAGGTTTATCTGCACGCTTACTGCTCTGCTGCAGCGCCTGTGCCATGAGCTCCTTGCCGGTACCGGTTTCGCCTTCGATAAGGATGTGTACATCAGCAGCGGCAGCGATCTGTGCTGTACGTATCACACTTTCCAGGGCGGGTGAGTGCCCGACGATTGAAGTGAAAGCGTCATTGTCGCTGAAATTAAACATGATGGTCAGATGGATGGTTTACTTAATGATGGTGATGGTGTTCCATCGGGATGAACAGACTGCCGATAGCCATCGCGATGATGAGCAGTCCTACGATCTGCCTGGCGCGGGTCGACTGTGCGAAACGGGTAATCCATGATGTCATGAACCCTGCGGTTACCAGGGTGGGAAGTGTGCCCAGGCCGAAAGCGAGCATGGTCATCGCGCCCATCAATGCATCACCAGCAGTCAGCGCCCAGATCAGAACAAAGTAGACCAGCCCGCAGGGTAGCCAACCCCAGATTAGACCATAGCTTAAGGCCCTGGGTATCGAGGATACGGGCACCAGTTTCCTTCCGATCGGTTCAAGTCGTTTCCACACCGGGATGCCGATCTTTTCGATACTGGCAAGCTGCGGCAGCCAGCCCGTCAGGTACAGACCGATGGCGACCATCATGGATATTCCGACCATCCTCAATATGGCATGTCCCTGGTCAAAGCCGGCAGATTGCATGAGGCTGCTACCGGCTGCGCCAGCGATCAGACCCGCAAGGCTGTAACTGGCCAGTCGACCGATGTTATATGACATCACGAAAGCAAACAGCCTGGGTTTGTGGTTGCGCACCTCAGCAGGAAGGCTAAGGCTTAGCGCACCGATGATGCCACCACACAT
>CBDUKK010000251.1:0-3568 GCA_965367795.1 uncultured Gammaproteobacteria bacterium | reverse complement strand
ATCGCACACTCCGATGGTGATGTGTTGATACATGCATTATGTGATGCCATGCTCGGTGGTATAGCCGCTGGTGACATCGGCCAGCACTTCCCGGATACAGATGCCAGGTATAAAAATATCGACAGCAGCGTGTTGCTCGATCATACATATAAACTAATACAGCGTTATGGTTATGATATCGTTAATATCGACTTAACCATCATCGCGCAATCACCGAAAATGGCGCCGCATATTCCTGCGATGTCTGTAAATCTCTGTACCGTTTTAAACATAGCGCAAACACAAATTAACGTCAAAGCAACAACGACTGAAGGTTTAGGTTTCGCCGGAAGGGAAGAAGGAATAGCAGTACACGCTGTTGCAATGCTTTACAGAATGACCGATTAATTGACTAAAATCACGTTTATTACTGTATTTATAGTAATAAATGAAATTTTTTTTACAAAAACTATTTACTTTGTTTGATTTAAGTTATAAAACATCATCACGATTTTTATACGTGCTGTTAACTGTGTAAAGATCATTGAACATATCCCGATATACTAAACGAATTTGTATCAGAGCTGGTGTGTTAGGCTATAGCCTAATGACCATAGCTGATAAAAAAACTTGAGTAATTTAATAATAAACTTCAATCATCAAAGGGCAACATATAATGGTACCTGCAAAAAAGAAAGCTGTTAAAAAGAAATCTGTTAAAAAGAAAGCTGCAAAAAAAGCTGTAGCACCTGCAAAAAAAATCAAAGCGATCAAAGATGCTTATACGAAGTCTGCATTGTACGCGCACATCTCTGAAGACACAGGACTGGCACGCAAAGACGTAGCTAAAGTTTTTGATTCTCTAAACGAGGTTATCGAAGGCCACATCAAGAGCCGTGGCGCTGGTGAATTCAAAGTGCCTGGTTTAATGAAAATTAAAGTGAATAAAAAGCCAGCAACCAAAGCGAGAAAGGGTGTACCTAACCCATTCCGTCCTGGTGAACTGATGGACGTCGCTGCCAAGCCAGCACGTAAGGTCGTCAAAGTTCTGCCGCTGAAAGCACTGAAAGATATGGCTGCGAGCTAACGGTAAGCCGTTAACAAAGCCATCAAAAAGCTTTAATGAGGCCCGGTAAGACACTGTTTTACCGGGCTTTTCTATGATGAAAACTCAAAAATTACTCTATTTGCATGGCTTTAACAGCTCGCCACAGTCTCATAAGGCGCAGCTGGTCACTCAGTATATGGCAGATCATAACTGCCAGGACCTGCTGCTGTGCCCGCAGATACCTTCTGTGCCCGGTGAAGCCAGGCAGTTGCTCGAGCAGCTCGTCGAGGAAACCCTGCAGCATCATGCCCTGAGTTTTATCGGTAGTTCTCTGGGTGGTTACTATGCAACATACCTCGCTGAAAAATATTCAGGTTCCGCGGTATTGATCAATCCCTCTGTTAAGCCTTATGAGACATTGCGGGCTTATCTTGGCAAGAACAAGTTTTATTTCGATGAGGGCGAGTGGGATTTCGATGAGACACATATACAGCAGCTTGAAGCGATGAAGGTCGAGCATATCACTGAACCTGATCGTTACCTGGTATTGTTGCAAACCGGTGATGAGACACTGGATTACCGTGAAGCTGAAGTAAAATATAGGGATAGTCGGTGCATCATCGAGCAGGGTGGTGATCACTCGTTTGTCGGACTGGAACGATTTATCCCGCAAATAATACAGTTTAGCAAGATACGATGTGATTGATTTTAATCAAACTGTTTCTGCGTTATTATCCTGTTACTAGATTCGTTTGACTGTGGCCGCACAGCCGCAGCCAATATTATTAAGTTATATATTCCGGGCATTACTTATGACACTTGGTCCTTTGATGGTTGATCTGGAAGGCACGGCCATCAGCGCAACTGAAAAACAGCTATTACTAAAGCCGGAAGTCGGTGGTGTTATCCTGTTCACGCGCAACTTTGAGTCTGTCGAGCAGATAACTCAGCTGGCCTCAGAGATACATGCTCTGAGGACACCGAGACTACTGATTGCTGTCGACCATGAAGGTGGGCGAGTACAGAGATTTCATGAAGGTTTCAGCCGTATACCAGCGGCGGCCTGTTATGCAAAAGCAGTAAAAAATGACCTTGATAAAAGCCGACAGCTTTCTGAAAATGCGGGCTGGTTAATGGCGATCGAACTGCGTGCCTGCGGTATAGATTTCAGTTTTGCCCCGGTGCTTGATCTCGCGCATGGTCTGAGTGGTGTCATCGGTGACAGGGCGTTCCATAGTAAGGCGTCAACCGTAGCGACGCTGGCTTACGCTTTTATGCATGGTATGAACCGCGCTGGTATGCAGGCGGTCGGTAAACATTTCCCCGGGCATGGTGGCGTTGTGGAAGACTCGCATGTCGCAATGCCGGTTGACCATCGTTCGCTTGAAGACTTGTTGCACACTGATATCATGCCTTTCAAAAGTATGATCGAAAACAAGCTGGCAGCGATCATGCCGGCACATGTCATATACGACCAGGTCGATGATAAGCCCGCGGGTTATTCCTCGTTCTGGATACAGAATATATTACGGCAGAGATTTAATTTTCAGGGTGCCGTATTCAGTGACGATCTTTCCATGGAAGCAGCAGGCATCGCCGGTGGTTATGGAGAACGGGCGGCTGCAGCGCTTAAAGCCGGTTGTGATATGGCACTGGTCTGTAATCACCCGGAGGGTGCACTCGAAGCTGCAGAATACATCAAGGGATATCTGAGTCCGACTTCACAGCTCCGCCTGGTCAAGATGCATGGTAAATATGATATCAGCTGGGCAAAGTTAAAACGGGATGAACACTGGCAGCAGATATCTGCACAGGTGGTCGCATTGAATGATTCACCTGAACTCGAAATGGATGTCTGAGCAGTGCTTGGGATCATGGGCAGTGCAGTGAGCACTGACGTATCTGTTACTGATATGTTACCGTCAACAGGAACTCGGCTCCAAGCAGACAAGTATCTATAACACTAACGATATCGGAAAACTATGAACAAGAAAAAGCTACTCATCATCATGTCTAATTCAGATGCAGCTGATCCTGAGGATTGTTATGCACCACTATTTCAGGCGACGGTTGCAGCGGCCCTGTCTCACGAGGTCGAGGTGGTTTTTACAGGTTCATCGGTAAAGCTTGCGATAGGCGATAATGCAGAAAAAGCAGAGGTCAACCTCGAAACACACCGTACAATCTATGACATCATCAAACAAGCGCACCAGGCGGGCGTTACCTTCAAGGCCTGTAATACATCGTTCAATATGGCGGGAGAAGAGATGATCACAGAGGTCGAGGAAAAGGTCGGTGCGGCTTATGTCGTCAGTGAAGCAATGGACGAAAATACAGTAACCTTTACCTATTAGTACAGGTATTCCACAGTAATGAAGTTACCTGATAACTGTAAACTGGTGTTCGATAATGCTGACATAAGCAATGCGATCGAGCGCCTGGCGGACAAGCTAAATAAACAGCTGGTCGACGAAACCCCTGTTGCGTTATGTGTCATGCAGGGCGGACTCATCTTTTCCGGGCACCTGATCCCGAGACTGC
>CBDUKK010000250.1:0-3576 GCA_965367795.1 uncultured Gammaproteobacteria bacterium | reverse complement strand
GCATCATGCAGAACCTCCACCCTGCTATCAGGTGTATTGAACAGCTGTCTCTGCATCAGCTGTCGCAGGACTGGGTAATCCAGTTTGATCGGCAGCTTTACCGTCTCGGCAATAACCGGTGATGCGAATATCGATGCTGAGAGCAGCAGGAAGACGATGCTGATCAACTTGATTGCCACAGGGTCTTTCATGGTTCATTTCTCTGTATTTTCATGGGCAGTGTAATAATTAACAGGGGCATGCCCCCTATAATTCGTATTTTGTATATACAGGATTAGAACACAATTATTACAGCTTCTACATCTAAAAATCATGGTCTCGACCACTGTTCTTCGCTAAGGCCACCACTCCTGCTATCGCCTCTTACCTACGTCCTGTAGGTAACTGCGTCCTCGGCAATTGCTCGACTTTGTCTCCTGACTCGACTCTACCGAGCTGGCCTCCATGGATGGATGAGATACAAAAGGGTCGTTGCTAGCAATCTTTACCATGTAGACATGTCGCCCATTATTTTTTAAACCCGCTAATAAGACAGAAAGCTTGACCTATGTTAATTAAAATATCGTTTAGAGAGTATAAATTGTATAGTTTCATGCTGACAAAAAGAACAATGTCAGTGACCTGCAAAGCAATAATATTACCGAGTGGAGAATAGATTATGGAGCTGGAGAAAATCCGCGACATCGAAGAGGCAACATGGGTAAACCGTAAAGAGATTTTCCGTCTGGGAGTGGCGGTCTTATTTATCGTTGGCATCATGCTGTACCTCGAATCTCAGGGCGAAGTCAGCAACATGCTGATCATCGCAGGCATTATCGGTGGTTACATGGCGATCAATATCGGCGCCAACGATGTCGCCAATAATGTCGGCCCGGCGGTGGGTTCACGTGCATTAACGATGGCAGGTGCCATCGCCATCGCCGCCATTTTCGAGGCAGCCGGTGCCCTGATCGCTGGCGGTGATGTTGTTAGTACCATCAAAAAAGGGATTATTGATCCAGCCAATATCGGTAGTACCGATGTCTTTGTCTGGTTGATGATGGCGGCGTTACTGGCTGGTGCGCTGTGGTTGAATGTAGCCACGGCGATCGGCGCGCCCGTATCGACAACACATTCGATCGTTGGCGGCGTACTCGGCGCAGGCGTTGCAGCAGGCGGATGGAACGTAGTGAACTGGGCAACGATGGGACAGATTGCTGCAAGCTGGGTCATCTCACCAGTGCTCGGTGGCATTATCGCAGCGGCTTTTCTGTATCTTATAAAACGCACGGTCACCTATAAGAAAGACATGCTGACGGCTGCCAGGCGTATTGTACCCATACTGTTGGCCATCATGGCATTAGCCTTTGCCACCTACCTGGCACTTAAGGGCTTTAAAAAAATCTGGAAGATTGATGCGACTACGGCCCTTATGATCGGTGCCGGCGTGTCCGTTGTTATCTACGGTATTTCCCGGCCATGGGTTATACGCCGCACTAAAGTAAATGCGAATGATAAACAGGGGATCAACCAGTTATTCACCCTGCCTTTAATTTTCGCTGCGGCCTTATTGAGTTTTGCACATGGTGCTAATGATGTCGCCAACTCTATCGGTCCGCTGGCTGCGATCAATGATGCCCTGACCACAGGCGGTATCTCCAGCAAAGCCGCTATACCTGTTTGGGTGATGATGATCGGCGCCATCGGCATCGCATTGGGTCTGGCGTTATATGGTCCCAAGCTGATCAAGACCGTCGGCACAGAGATCACCGAACTGGATCAGATGCGCGCTTTTTGTATCGCATTATCGGCTGCCATAACGGTCATTATTGCGACCCAGTTAGGTCTGCCCGTGAGCTCGACGCATATTGCCGTTGGCGCGGTGTTTGGCGTGGGATTTCTTCGGGAATATCTAAAAGCGAGTTATGCCAAAATGATTGAAGAGATTCATCTGCACCATCAGGATCGTGATGAGGAGGTCGTCAAGTTATTCCTGGAGGAGTTCAGATACGCAAACCTCGAGGAAAAATCTAAGATGCTCGCACAGCTGAAGGCGCATTCAGCAGATGCCGACCTTAGCAAAAAAGAACGCAGGAGCCTGAAGCGGGTTTATCGACATGAGCTGGTAAAGCGTACTGCCTTACTGAAGATAGCTGCTGCCTGGGTAATTACCGTGCCTGTCTCAGCAAGTCTGGCCGCCATGCTGTTTTATATGATCCGCGGCATGTTGCTGCCATGAGACAACATGGTTGAATAAAACAACCGTTCTGCACTATTGTTTTTAAAACAACAGATGCTGACTTTTATTGAAAACGGAGCATTGCTCCGTTTTCGCTTTCTGCAGTCACATCACAAAATAATCATCCCAGCGTGCATCCAGGACTCTGATACCGTCCTGGATCGAAACCACGCTGAGTTTTTCATCAGACTCACTCACCAGCCCTAACGCCAGTAGCTTGTTCAGCGCATCATCGATCTCGAAATCCACTGTGCACTGCCACTTTTCGCGCAACCAGTGCTCGATCGCTCGGTCCAGTTCGACACGTGTCATTGCTGTTTTGCTGGTGAGTAGAAAATAATACGCCAGTACCGCTTCTTTGCACTCTTCCTCTTCGGCATCGTTCGCCAGTCGATGAAATACGCCGGCATTGTTATCCAGGTTCTTGAAATACAGGTTTTGTGTCAGTGCCTGCATAAAGCGCAGCTTGCGGTTTTTGAAGTTATTAAACTGCTTCCACAGGTAACCACCCAGTGCAGCCACTCCAGCCAGCAAGATCATGATACCTGTTTTGTTAAGTTCGACCGGCTCACTACTCAGGCCTAACCAGAAACCCAGCAAGGAACCGAGCAACACCAGTGATGTCCCCAGCTTGGTCGTTAACACGATGCCGCCACTGATTACCGCCGGCACACCGATCAACAACTTGTCCATAGGGCGCATACGTACCGCCGTGTTGGGAAACAACATTTCCAGGTCGGCCCTGGGTACGTTCTGAAATAACTTAAGCAAAGTCGCCCCCGGCTTGCACGTCGGCAGACTGGCATGCGCACCGTCGTAATCATCACGAAAACGAATGTACAACACCACACGGTCATAATTCGTAAAACGGATGGTTTTTTTGATTAAACCAAACAGGCTGGTAAGTGTTTCCTCGCGCTGTGAAACACCGCGGCAGAACAACAGCACTTCAGAAAAATCATCGAAATCCACATGCAGTCGAATCTTGAACATCGAAGCCTCGGTCAGTGCCTGGTTGAGCTCGACCTCTGATATCTGTTCGTAATTCGCCTTCTCCAGCAGCCCGCCCAGCAACTCTACAAAATTAAGATCAGACAAGGGCTGTGCATTGTTATAACTACGGGTATCGGTGTCAGGATCGACCGGGGCATAACTGTCCTTCAGTGACTCGATGATCTGGTGAAATTCGAAGTGGAAAATACTGCTCAGCATGTAATACAGCTGGCGAAAATCGTCTTCCTGCCCTGCCAGCTTTGCATCCTGCAGGCACATCTCAACGACATCGTGTTTGCGAAAAGGGATAAAACGATAAGGGGTATCAGGGCTCTGCTCAGTCATAGACAAGTATTCTACCTACA
>CBDUKK010000249.1:0-3592 GCA_965367795.1 uncultured Gammaproteobacteria bacterium | reverse complement strand
GTCGTCACCGGCCGTATCGATATCCCGGAAAATAATTACCGTGATTCCGTCAATCAGATACAGCGGATCATTGATTCTCTAAACGCCAGTGCACGTGTAGAAAAAGTAGAAGCGTTAAAGATGCCCGTCGACCTGCGATCTGAAAGCAAGTTTTCAACGGAGTCAGGTGTAGAGATCAAGCGGCGTAACAGCCTCGAGTCTACGGGTATTTTTTCTTTGAGAATTACGATGAAGGCACCGGATCATGTCTAGTAAAATAACGCCAACCCTTATACGGGCTCTCGCTGTGTTCACCACGATATTAGTGGTGAGTGTTATCCTGATATCAATCTCTTATGTCTATATGGACGACGTCTACAAAGACCAGCAGGCCGCCAAGCGGGCGATGCATGTCTGGCAGACAAAGATTAACAGCTCGGTCGAGAACAACCAGATCATCGATGAGTTCGAGAGCAACTTTTTGAAACTGGTAAACCAGGGAGTGGTCGGCGCAGAGGACAGGCTCAGCTGGTTTGAGACGATTCAGAATACGGCGAAAAAACGAGGTATGCCATCAGTCAAATATAGTATCTCGACACAGCTGGCGCTGGATGAAAGGAACCTTAAAGCAGATTATCGAGGCATCGATGTGTTTAAAAGCCTGATGACGCTGGATATCAAGATGGCCCATGAAGGTGACCTGTTCGCATTATTAAATGATCTGGAAAAAGCAGATGGACTATTCGCAGTCGATCGTTGTGATATAGAAAAGATAAGTAAAGCAGCCGTTGATACGGAGAATGCCATGAAAGCATACTGTGAACTGGGCTGGTATACCTTCCGTGGGTCACGGGCAAATGCCAAAGCAAGTGGTGGTCGAAGAAATGCGAGCTAGTATAATTATCGCAGCGTTATTATCCGTTTATTATAGCGGTGTATCATCTGCGCAGTATAATGCCGACGATCTGAACAAACTGTTCACTGATAAAAATCAGCGGGCGCGGATCGATGCGGCACGATCTGGCGTGACAGGATCAGCTAAACAGGCAGATAAGGTCAAAGTGGACGGCTATGTTACTCGGAGCGATGGAAAAAGCGTGGTTTGGGTGAACGGACAGAGTACGCTTGAGAGTTCAAGGCTCGGAAACATACGAGTACACCAGCCTTCGATGCAGAAAGATAAAAAGGTCGTTGTTAGTATCGACGGTGAAAGCAAGCGCCTCAAACCAGGTGAAACCTGGCATAAGAGTACGGGTAAAATCGTTGATTCACAATGACAGACAAACGTACTGTTCACGTCAGGATGGTGTTGCACTGCTGGTGTTGGCTATCCTGATTGCGTTTACCATAACAGCATACTACTTCTCTAATATATCAATGTTAGAGGTCAAGCTTGAAAATGATAAACAGACCCGTGTAGCTCTGGCAAAGGCCAGGCAGGCACTGTTATCTTATACGGTGACTAACTGGCAGAGTAATGGCAGGTTGAGTCTGATCGGTCAACTACCTTGCCCAGATTGGAATAATGCGACCCCGGAAGGCGAACAGAGTGCGCCCTGTGGATTGGCATTTGCAAATGGTATCGGATATTTTCCTTGGCGAACGTTAAATATAGATGCTCTATATTCGGGTGATGGGGAATGCCTTTTATATGCCGTATCACCTGCTTATAAATCTGCGCCTGTGGCAGCTATTAATCCAGACAGCTTTGGTCAGTTTCAGATTGTCGATTCGGCTGGAGCAGTTGTCCAGGGCAATGTGGCGGAAGACAGGCCTCTCGCTATTATTTTTGCAGCGGGTAAAGCTATAGATGGGCAGGTTAGGAATCATGCGAATACTAGTTTGTGCGGACTGGACTATGAAAATATAGCGGCGTATCTGGATGACGATGGCACCACAGATAATGCGGCGATAGATCCAGCTGTCAATAATGTCATTGATCGATTTGTTCAGCGCTATGATGGCTCGGAACAGGGGGGCAACCCGTTGAATGACAGCCTGATTACGATCACCCATGAAGACCTCTGGCTAGCGCTGGATGACGCTATAACAAGTGCCGGTTTTGATACAGCGATGAGAAATCTCACCGAAGCGGTCGCCATGTGTTTCGCCGAATATGGCGCTAATAATACAGATAATAACTTACCGATGCCGGCAGCTCTTGATCTCAATGGAGGTGAATACAGGCGAAATACCGACTATGATGATAGTGCTAGTTTTACCACGGCCTTTGCCGGACGCCTGCCGTATGATGTTTCAAATGCGAATGGCGTTACGGGCGTCACCGAGGGTCGTATCTTTAGTAATACATTTTGTGATGCTATAGACCTGACAAGCACGATAGCGATCAATGAGAGTATCAATTTCTCTAATGATACAGGCAGTGATACTGGCGAATACTTTGATCTATGGCAGAACTGGAAGGATCATTTTTTTTACGCGGTATCAAAACGCTTTAAACCTGATGGTGGCGGTTCAGCGGCTCCATGTGATCCCGGCGGTAGTGACTGCGTCGATGTTAACGGTACTAAATATGCAGGTATCATTTTCTTCTCTGGCCTGAAACAGGGGGTGCAGAGTCGTTATGCACCGCCATTTGAGGCTGATGAAAAAGATGTTATTAATAACTATCTGGAGAACGGTAACGCGGCAGATTTTCCTGATAATTCAGGGAATGGCAGTTACGATATAGTTGGTGGTATCAGTAATGATATTATGTTCTGTATCAGAGAAGATATGAGCGTGGTCGAATGTCTTTAAAATCACATCAACAAAATGGCTTTACACTGATAGAGATAGCGGTGGTCCTCGTGATCGTCGGCGTACTCGTGGGCAGCTTCATAGGTTCGGTCTCCAGCAGGATAGAAACGACCCGGCGTGATAATACAAAACAACAGCTCGAAGAAATCAAAGAGGCGATAATCGGACATGCTATCACACATGGACGACTGCCATGCCCGACGACGACCACAGGCCAGGGTCGCGAACAGCCGGGGCCAGGGGTCTGTACCTGGCAACATGGTTTTGTTCCAGGGGTGACGCTCGGGTTAAGCGGAAATTACAACAGAGATCGCCTGTTGACAGACAGCTGGGGTAATCCGATACGATATACGATAGCTACAGCAAACGGCAGTGCGCTAACGAGAACACCGGGGACAGGCGGCATGGTTGATGTTGGCATGGCTACACTGGCACCTGCCCTGATTGTATGCGACGGCGATAGTACTGTGACAGATGACTGTGCCGGTGCGCCGGCACCTGCAAAACTGACCGATGAAGCCCCATTCATTATCCTTTCTCTGGGTAAAGATGGAAGTGATTTTATTACCAATGTTGCACCAAATACTGACCAGGGTGAAAACGCAGGAGAAGTTGCTGTCGCAGCTAATGCTGCGGGTGAGAATATTGCTTATACTGTTGGCGGTAACCGTGTCTTTGTCAGTAAGACGTATAGTGATGAAGTTTCAGCAGCAGGCCGATTTGATGATATCGTGGTATGGGAATCCAAGTACGTACTCTAGAGTCGTATGATGAGTGCGGGGCAGTTACCATAGGCATACCCGTACATATTTTTTGAGTTAAACCGGTAGCACTCATTTTAGATATTGCTGTT
>CBDUKK010000248.1:0-3622 GCA_965367795.1 uncultured Gammaproteobacteria bacterium | reverse complement strand
ACCTACGACCTTCGGGTTATGAGCCCGACGAGCTGCCAGACTGCTCCACCCCGCAACAACAAGTGGCGAATATTACGGAGTTACACGGGGAATTGCAAGGCACTTAACCGAATAAACAGGAAATATTACTATTGATAGCCAAAGACTCGGCAGAAAAGATATTTCCTGCTTCTATTTGAGCAGGAAATGATCAAAATCTAAAATCGAGTTTAAGCCTGGTTAACTAAATACTGCCACACAGAGTGACATCAGTGCTGCTGGATACAGCCCCAGAGCCAGGATAGCCAGGCCGTTGGTGCTCAATGCGATCTGCATATCACGACCACAAACCAATGGCTGGGTCTCAACCGCATCATCGAAGTACATGATCTTGATGATTCGCAGATAATAGAAGATACCGATAATTGAGAAGAATACAGCGATCAGAGCCATCCACACCAGGTCGACGTCGACAACGGCAGTCAGAACCGCCAGTTTTGCCCAGAAACCGACCGTTGGCGGTACACCTGCCATAGACAGCATCAATATCATCATGATGAAAGCGAACCAGGGGCTGCGCTGGTTCAGACCTGCAAGGTCTGTGATGTTATCTGCTTCGAAGCCCTGGCGTGCCATCAGCATGATGACGCCGAAACCACCCAGCGACATCATCGCATAGGTGATGGTATAGAACATGGCAGATGAATAACCTTCGTTGGTACCTGCGAGGATCCCCAGCAGGATAAAACCGACGTGAGAGATAGTGGAATAGGCCAGCATACGTTTGATGTTGCTCTGCGCGATAGCGATGATATTACCTACCGCCAGTGATAGTACAGATAACACGATAACCATCTGTTGCCAGTCTGCCTGCAGACCACCGAGAGCCTCGACCATCAGTCGCATGATCATCGCAAAACCCGCCAGTTTTGGCGCAGTACCGATCAGTGCAGTCACCGCCGTGGGCGAGCCATGATAAACATCCGGCATCCACATGTGGAATGGTACCGCACCCAGTTTGAAAGCCAGTGCGACGACAATAAATACCAGCGCGAAGACCATGCCGATGTTCTGCGCATTATCAGCACCCTGCCCGGTTGTTGTAGCGATTACGGCATGCGCGATCTCGGTAATCTGCAGGCTGCCAGACAGTCCATAAAGAATAGACATGCCGTAAAGCAGCATTCCTGAGGCGATCGCTCCGAGGACGAAATATTTCATGGCTGCTTCTGAAGCGTTACCATCATCACGGCTGAACGCAACCAGTGCATACAGGCAGAGAGATAGCAGTTCCAGACCCAGGTAGAGCATCAGCAGGTTGTTGGCAGACACCATCAGCATCATACCCAGGATGCTGAAAAGACCCAGCACATAGAATTCACCCTTGAAGATATCCCGTGACTGCAGATACTCTCTCGAATACACGAATACACCGAAGCTGATGATGATGATAAACATCTTCAGTGCATCGGCCATCGCATCCTGTACGAACAGATCGTTAAAAGCCAGGACACGGCTATCGGTCTGGTTTCCTAACAGCAGGACGAGTGTGATGATCAGCGAAAACTGAGCAAATACGTAAGTCAGGTTTCTTTTATCCTGTGGCAGATATACGTCTACCACCAGTACCAGACAGGCCATCGCCAGCAGAAATACTTCAGGCATTGCGATAGCTATATTCAGTGATTCAAATGTCATTCTTATCTATCCAGTCGATTTTCTAGTCTATCTGCAATGTCGGTGTCGCCATTAAAGCTTGGAGACGGAAACATGTTGCAGGAAGTTTTCAACAGTAGCATGCATTACTTCAGTCACTGGCGCAGGCCACAGACCCAGCACCAGCACAGCTATTGCCAGAATAGTCATGATGGCAAATTCGCGTGAGTTGATATCTTTCAGAGCACGTACACCATCGTTAGCGATCTCTCCGTAGAAGACACGTTTGACCATCCACAGGGTATAAGCCGCACCCAGGATCAGCGTCAGGGCACCGAGGAAGGCATACCAGAAATTAGCCTTGAAGCTGGCGATGATAACCATGAATTCGCCAACAAAGCCGGAGGTACCCGGCAGACCAGCATTCGCCATCGCAAAGAACACAGCGAAAGCAGCAAATACCGGCATGGTATGTACCACACCGCCATAGGCATTGATCTCACGGGTATGCATACGATCATATAACACGCCGATCATCAGGAACATGGCACCGGAGATAAAACCATGTGAGATCATCTGGATCATGGCGCCCTCAACTGCCAGCGCAGCGCCGCTACCGTCAGTGTTAGCCGGGTTCTCCCATATCTGGAATACCACGAACAGACCTAAAGTCACAAAACCCATATGCGCGATCGATGAATACGCCACCAGTTTTTTCATGTCTCGCTGTACCAATGCAACGAAACCGATATAGACCACCGCGACCAGTGACATGAAGATGATCAACCAGTCCAGGGAATGTGCCGCATCCGGTGTGATCGGCATACTGAAACGCAGAAAACCGTAACCACCGATCTTCAACATGATCGCTGCCAGTATCACCGAGCCACCGGTCGGTGCTTCCACGTGCGCGTCAGGCAGCCAGGTATGAACTGGCCACATCGGTACTTTCACCGCAAAGGCTGCGAGGAATGCAAGGAAGATCAGGACCTGCTCGTGGTGTGTCAGACGTAGCGTGTGCATATCCAGGATCGCAAAACTGCCACCTATGTAATACATATAGATCAAGGCTACCAGCATGAAGACCGAGCCGATGAAGGTATAGATGAAGAACTTGATGGTAGCGTAAACGCGGCGTTCGCCGCCCCAGACACCGATCAGTATAAACATCGGTACCAGCATCGCCTCCCAGAAGACGTAGAAGAAGATGGCATCCAGCGCCGCAAACACTGCCACCATCAGGCCTTCCATGATCAGGAAAGCGGCAAAATATTGTGCCGGTTTTTTCTTGATCACTTCCCAGCCAGCCAGCACTACCAGGATAGTGGTAAAGGTGGTGAGGATGATCAATGGCATAGAAAAACCATCAACACCAAAATGATAATTGATATCAAACGCCGGTATCCACGCTGTCTTCTCGACAAACTGCATCGCTGAAGTCGAAGAATCAAAACCGGTATACAGTCCCAGGCTTAACAGGAAGGTCGCGATCGAAATGACCAGCGATAAAACTCGAACACCATTGGCATCACCCTTATCGCCAGAAAGCAGCACAGCCACGCCACCGAATATCGGTAACCAGACGATCAAGCTCAGTAATGGTAAATCAGCAAACATGGGATTCCCTTAAGATCAGTGAAAAATGAAAAGTGACAAATGAATAATTCTTCATATTTCCATGCTCTTTAATCGTATTTTTTGTCATTATTCAATTTTCGTTATTCGTTATTCATTGCTTCAAACAATAAGGCCGATCGCAAACAGCATAAGCACGCCGATGATCATGGCAAACGCATAATGATAGAGCATGCCTGTTTGAAGCCTGCGCGTCACACCGGCAAACCAGCCCACCAGCCTGGCCGAACCGTTCACCAGCAGGCCATCGATAAGCATCATATCTCCGACCTTCCACAGGCGATCACCCAGGTTTCTGCTGCCAGCACCAAATACAGCCGAGTTGAAATCATCGAAGTAATATTTGTTGTCG
>CBDUKK010000247.1:0-3632 GCA_965367795.1 uncultured Gammaproteobacteria bacterium | reverse complement strand
GCAAAAAGTATCAGGGTAATACAGTTACTTAGAAAGCAGTTTGATCAAGGTCAAAAACCATTTTAAGTTAGTTATTCATTACCTCATTATTGATGTTCAATGCCGCAGTATTCGCTGTAGGGTTTTTTTAGCCGTCATGCTAAATGAAAAACTGTATCTGTCTACTATACTAAACAAACCCAAAGATGGATGTTATCAGCTTTCAATAAGCCCGTGGAAGACATAGGTGACTGACACATCCCGACGTAACTAGAATCCAGAACAGGCACATCATTGAACCAGCATCGACGACTATATTTTTCGGTATTTATCGTATTCTGTTTTCTGCTGGCCATGTTATCTTCGCAGAACAGTACAGTACGCTGGCTCGATGCGCAGATGTTTGGATTCGCCAGCCACCTGTTGCCGGTGCGATCAGAGCAGAATGATTTTCGTGTCATCCAGCTCGATGAAGCACGCCTGCAGAAACCTGAGGGTATAAGAGAATTTCGCTTCTTCCTGCGAAAACTGCGAAAATCTGATGCTGCAGAAATCGTCTGGTTGAGTGATGATTTCCCGCAGATGGATTATGTGCAGATCGATGAAGAGGAATCTACAGCACAAAATTCCAAACAGCTGTCCCGTAAATCAAAAACGAAGTCTTCGGATGCGACCACAGAAAGCCAGAAAGATGAGCAGCAATGGCGGCCAACTCAGGGAGAACGTAATAAACTGGCCTGGATGCTGGAGCATCAGCGTGTCTTCCTGACACAATATACTAATGTGCCTGATCAGCAGGATTACATCCCGTATGATGAAACCCTGCTGTACCAGGAAGGCTGGCGTCAATATATACCATCGATATTTTTGCCGGAAGTACAGACCTTCAGGTTGACCAATACCCAGCTGCCTTACCGGGTGTATCCATTCGACCCACAGGCCGCTGATAAACATCCACTGATATGGTATGACGAGAGCAGGAGCTTCTCGTTGCCTGATCTTTCCCTAGCGGTATTCAGCCGATATAGTAAGAGCGACCAGCTGCAATGGAGCGAAGCGGGTAAGATAAGGCTGGACGCATCAGCTATCCCGGTAAACCTTTCTGGTAAGGTCTTCACTTACTTTTCGTCCTTGACCGGGCACCATACCAGTATCGATGTGCAGACACTTCAGGATGCAGCATCAAAACCAAACGAATATTACAAAGACAGGCTAGTGCTGATCGGTCAGGACCGTGGTCGATTACAGATACTGGCTGATTCATTGCGCAGCCTGCAGGCGAATGCGACCTATTACACGCCGTCCGAAAGCTGGTGGTTGTTGCCAGCGATGTTAGCCATCGTCACACTCTACCTCCTGTTGTTGCTGCCATTGTTGTCGAAGATGAGCGGCCTGTTCCTGGGGGCTTTCCTGGTGATGGGGATTATCTCTGTGCAACCGGTTCTATTGATACTCAAGGGCATCTGGTGGCCGACCATCAGTATCTTGCTTCTGATGCTGGTCGGGCAGTTAGTGGTCTATGTCTATAGCTCCGGTAAATCTCTGCTCGACGGTCTGATGAAGCAGCTATGTGATGCCTGGTTGCAGTTAGGACATTACCAGTATGAAAAGGGTGACTATGAGACCGCTATTACCAGTTTACTGAAGTGCGACAATGATCAGAACGCACTGGCTGATCTGTATGAGATAGGCCTGAACTTCGAGCGTAAAAGACAGTATGACAGGGGCCTGCAGATCTATACCGAGATAAGGGCCCGGCAGAAGAATTATAAGGATATCGATAAGCGTATCAAGTCAATCATCGGTTTCACATCGACGCAGGCACAGGTCGTGTCACCTGGCCAACTGCAGAAAACACTGGTGCGTTCACAGATCGAACTGCCGGAGTTTGGTCGTTATAAGATCGAACGAGAGCTCGGACGTGGTGCCATGGGAGTGGTCTACCTTGGTCAGGATCCCAAGATAAACCGTCAGGTAGCGATCAAAACACTGGATTATTCGCAGTTCTCTAAAAAAGAACTCACTACCGTGAAGAACCGCTTCTTTCGAGAAGCGCAGGCCGCCGGCCGTCTCAGCCACAGTAACATCGTAACCGTGTATGACATGGGTGAAGAAGTAGACTTTGCTTTTATCGCGATGGATTATGTCTCTGGTGTACCGTTATCAGACTACACTGTTGATGGTTCACTGCTGCCGGTACGGGAAGTCTATCGGATCATCGAGATCGTCGCACAAGCTCTGGATTATGCGCATCGGCAGAACATCGTGCACCGGGATATCAAACCCGGCAATGTCATGTATGACCCGAATGACAAACAGGTGAAGATCACCGATTTTGGCATCGCCCGAATCACGGATTCTGTTAAAACCAGGACCGGGAGTTTCCTCGGCAGTCCATCATATATGGCACCGGAGCAGATGACCGGGGCACATGTCGATGGACGCGCAGATATCTATTCACTGGGGGTCAGCTTCTATCAGTTGCTCACCGGCAATCTGCCGTTTAAAGCGGACAGCCTGGCGAACCTGGCGTATAAGATCACCAACGAAAAATTCACGCCGGTAAGAGAATTGAGGCCTGACCTTCCTGCCAGTGCAACACGCATCATCAACAAGGCTATGCAGAAACAACCCGATAGACGTTATGCCACGGGCGCGGATATGATGAAAGCACTAAGACGCGAGAACTGGACAGAGGGTTAAGCGGCTGTTCTATGACGGCCGCCAATGAGGATGTTTACAGTGTCAGTTATTATTAAAAATTGTATTGCTATAATTTTATTTCTCTCAGCCGTAATGGTACATGCGCAACCTTACCCGGTCAGTACTGAGATCACTATAAGAAACGGCGACTGGTATCCATTGCCAGAGGAGGACATGAAGGCGGCGGCTGTTGATACTGCGCTGGCTGAGCTTACCAGGGGTGGCCTGTTTTCTATCGTTGATGGCAGTGAAGTCAATAAACTGGGCCTGGATATATCATTGATCGGCCCTGCAGAAACGGCGAAGTTGACGATACAGGTGAATCTAAGGGGGCAGCCTAGCTTTGTTTCAACAGCGTCTATTTCTGTTCAAGGCATGGATTTCCAGGGCATCTATAATGCGTTCGAACATATAGGCCTGGTCGCTGCGAAGCGTTTGAATGACAAGACAGAAGCGTTGTTGGTCAAGCCGAACAGCGATGCGGGTGATAAACCTGCAGCCAATAACCAGGAGCTGCAGGCTAAATATGATAAGGCCCAGAGATTAAAACGCAAGTATGAGTATCAAAATTCACGCATATTGTTCGAGCAGGTGGCAGCAGCTACCGGTGAGGGTAGCGAACGGTTAAGTGCGCTTGCTAAAGATGAACTCAAATATGGTTTGACGGTGTTCGAGGCAAAACAGTGGATGGTCGCCATGGGAAATTCCGCTAAGCCATCTGCAATTTCAACGTCGATACAGAAATCTGAAAATCTATATCGACAAATCCTGGCTGAGAACAGTGACAGTTTGATCCGTACACAGGAAGCCCAGGCAGCATTGGATAACCTGTCGGTCAGCCGTAACGCGTTGAAAAATATCCTGCGTGCGCAGACCTTAATGGCTGCAAGCAGCATCCGTATGATGATGCAGCAGCAATACATGATGAGTGGTGAATGTCCGAACAAAAA
>CBDUKK010000246.1:0-3644 GCA_965367795.1 uncultured Gammaproteobacteria bacterium | reverse complement strand
GCAACTCGTTGACGTTGCACCGCGTCTTTCCAGGTTTCTTTCATCTAAATTTTACGCATCAGCTATTTCGTAGGATTGTATACAACTTTACCTGGATACAACAGATATGATCTTTAAATCTGTGCACTGCGCCCACTCCCATCGACCTTAGATCACCCTGTCAAACTCTGATCAGATGACTGGATCGACAGGTAAATATTAAAAAGGGAAAAACGTCTTTGAAACAGGCGTTACATGAATCCAGGGAAAATGTTCCAATATAAAGCTTTAAGCCAGCAACCTCGTAATCACCTATATTTTCAACAAACTCACACTCCATTTTGATCACTTATTGACCAAAATTTCAAATATTCACTACAACAAACACTATTTAATTATCATTTATGATAATTAATAATTATAATATGCATATAATTAATATATATGTTAACTATAAATATTGCTTTTAAAGATAATTTTTGCTTTAATTATAAGAATTATTAGCACTTAGGATAATCTATGAACATAGAATTACACAAATTAGTAATAGAAGCGTTAGATACGGCTAAAACACAAGGATTGACGCAAAAAGATATTGCAGAGATATCGTCACTTGATGAAGTCGGACTTTCTCGTTTAAAGAAAGCAAATGATGCCAAATTCAGCACTTTGGAAGAATTAGGCCGATGTGTTGGAAAAAAACTGGTATGGGTTGACGACAAGACCAGCCTTCCTGAGCTGGTTCGTAAAGGCAACCTCTTTTAAGTATTATCATGAAAGATCGTAACGCCGTCATCTGGACACGCTTAGGCGTACAACCCGTTAAAATGGGTACGATCGTTGTCACTGACAAAGAAGCGCGTTTCACCTATGAAACCGACTACGAAAAAATCGGTATACGCGGATTGGGGCTGGTCTACCCGCCTGACCAGTTCACCGGTACCATCGTTCGACCACGTAATGAATTCTTCGATCTGCACCCACCCATACAGTCATTAGTGCCGGGACGTGAAGAAAAAAACTTTCTCAGGGCCCTGCTACTAAAATATCTTGCCAAAAGAAACATCACCCCCGAACCCGGTTTTGATACCGACTGGCAACTTTTAATGCTTGCCGGCCACGGGGCAATAGGACACCTGGATATCTTTGAAAGTGACAGCGTGGCCAATCAATGGTACTCCACTCCTTCAAAAAAAGGTTTGACCGAACTGGACGATGAGTTTGGTTTTAGCCTTAAAGAATTCATGATCTGGTGCGACAGCGAGTCTGAGGATCTACTCAATATAATTGGACCGACTCCCGCCGTTGGTGGTGCCATTCCCAAACTACCGTTATCCATCGACAGCAAAGGCTGGGATGGAAGAATAGGATTACCGACACGTTTCGGAGATAGCGGCCGCACCGACATCCTGCTAAAACTTGAAAACACTACACAGTACCCTGGCATCATCGAACTGGAGGCGCTTGGCCTGGCCATTCATAAGGATGCCGGTTTTGAAGTCCCTCGATTTTGGCAAGTCACAGTTAAAAACTTGAATGCGATAGCGATTGAACGTTTTGATCGTGAAGACAATGGCAGCACCGTCTTTATGGAGTCCATCTACTCGATCCTGGCTTCTGGTAACGAGGATATAGACAACCATTACAGTGCCACCTATGACCTCATCGGCAGAGCCATAGATAATACAAGAGTACAACTGGTCTCTGATCGCAAAGCAGCAAAAAATCATCTATTAGAGCGTTTGATAATGGCGATGCTGACTGGAAACGGCGATCTACACCTGGAAAATCTTTCTATTTATGAACGTAACGGAAGACTTTCTTTTACACCAGTATATGACCCCGTGCCAATGCGGGCCTATAGAATTCATGACTCACTTTTCCCTTCAGGCATGGGATTTGGTAATTATGGTGAAGATATCAATGATGAGATGATTGACTTTAACACTGCATACTTACGTTTTTGTAAAAATCTTGGCATCAGTAAAACAAACTTTTTAAATTCTGTTGAACGCCTGTTAAAAGTAACTGAAGATTACGATAAAAAAATAAGCTCTCTAGAAACGCTGCCCGTGGAAAACAAAAAAAACCTGATTAAGATTCATCAAAATATAAGAGGAAAATTCGAGAGCTTTTGACTACGGTTAGACTGTGACCGTAGTTAGAGATGCAAGTATAAACATCCCCTGGAATAGTCATATATCCATTCATCAGGATATGAGACCTGGTAACATTTCATTGATACAAGGCTACCTTGTATCATCCAGGCGAGATTCTGAAGCAGACTGGATAATCCAAGACTTAGAGGCAAGTTACCCGCACATATTTTTAGCAGTGGTATTTAACCTAACTGTGGAAACAACGCTCTACGCAGGGGTTTTATTGCCAGCAGGATCAGGATAAAGGCGCTTACCCAGGAGACGACACCAGGCAACATCGTATGTGCATGACCCAGGCTGGCTTCGATCTGCCAGCCCTGTACCTTTAACAGCCACTCCAGCAACAGGCCCATCATCAGACTGAAGATAGACAGACCAAATAGATACATAGCCGTTACTTTTAATCCCAGCTCGCGCTTGAGCAGAGCAAAGCTGGCGATGTTAGTTGCCGGGCCTACCAGCAGAAAAACCAGTACCGCACCGGGAGAGACACCGGCCAGTAAGAACCCTGCGGCTACCGGTGTCGATGCCACCGCGCAGATATACATTGGAACACCAACAACCAGCATGACCAGCATCGCGGTAAATCCACCACCCCATTGTGCCAGCCAGTCAGGCGGTATAAAGGTGAGCATGATGCCTGCCAGTACGATACCGATTGCCAGCCATGTCGAAATATCATCCAGCAGTTCAGCGCCTGCATAGGATAGCACCAGCATGAATTTGCTCGGTGCAGGCTTTACGACTCTATCTGTAGAGCAACATGACGATCTGGACTCTACATGCTCAGGTTCCGATTTCGTCGAACAGCAGGATGAGCTTACGACTTCCGGTTGCCTGGTCTCTGAAGAGCAACAGCTTTTTTCTGCAGCCAATGAGGAAGATATTTTCTCTGGAATCGTCTCATCAGCAACCAGCGTAGTCAGCAAACCGGTTGCAACTGCATTGAATAATGCCGCCAGCGGACGAAATATCGCCATCACCGGCCCCATCAATGCATAAGTAACAGCGACCGAGTCGATACTGGTCTCTGGTGTCGAGATCAAAAACGATACCGTGGCTTCTTTTGATGCACCGGCACGTCGTAGACCTATCGCTGCCGGCAAAACTCCGCAGGAACACAATGGCAGGGGCGCACCGAACAATGCAGCGCGTAATATCGAGCCGATACCATGACCACCAACCCAACGCTTCATGGTGTCCTCAGCGATGAATGATTTAACTACGCCCGCCGCCAGCAGGCCGATCAGTAACCAGAATGCGGTGTCGAGAAACACCAGCCAGATATTATTGAGTAAGTTGAGCAACATGCGTATATCATGGCATCAAAGGCTAAGGCGCTGCAAGCTTCGGGCAGTTCCCGGTATCCTCTACATATTTCTCGAGCCCTATCAGTACCAGCTCTGCGCGCCGGTTGGCATCACGGCCGGCTTCGGTATCATTACTTTCAACAGGTCGCCATTCACCGTAACCCTGAGCTTCGATACGGCTGAGCGCGATACCCTG